>CAZBKX010000785.1:0-2069 GCA_964492535.1 uncultured Rhodoferax sp.
CACGTTGGCGTCAATCGCCATGCCCAGCACCAGCGCCATGGCGGCCATGCCCGGCAGCGTCAGGGTTGCCTGCAACATGGACAACATCGCCACCAATAACAACAGGTTGACGCCCAGCGCCACGCTGGAGAACACACCGAACAGCATGTAGTAGAAACACATGAAAATCGCCACGGCCACAAAACCCCAGGTCACGCTGTTGAAGCCCTTGGCGATGTTCTCGGCACCCAGGCTCGGGCCAATGGTCTTTTCTTCAATGATGTCCATGGGCGCAGCCAGCGAACCAGCCCGCAGCAGCAAAGCGGTGTCGTTCGCCTCCATCGTTGTCATGCGACCAGAGATCTGAACCCGACCGCCACCGATTTCGGAACGAATCACCGGCGCCGTCACGACCTCGCCCTTGCCCTTTTCAAACAGCACAATGGCCATGCGCTTGCCAATACTTTCGCGGGTGACGTCCCTGAAAATCCGGGAGCCCTTGGCATCGAGGGTCAGGTTGACCACCGCTTCCTGGGTCTGGCTGTCAAAACCGGGTTGCGCATCGGTCAGATTTTCACCGGTGAGGATGACCTGCTTCTTCACGATGACCGGCTGTCCGTTTCGCTCCAAAAACCGCTCTGAACCAAATGGCACGGCAGCGGCGCCGCTTTCAGCCGCACGGGCTTCAGCGCTTTCATCGACCATGCGCACTTCCAGCGTAGCGGTACGGCCCAAGATGTCTTTGGCTTTGGCGGTGTCCTGTACGCCCGGGAGCTGCACCACGATGCGGTCCAGCCCTTGCTGCTGAATCACCGGCTCGGACACGCCCAATTCATTGATCCGGTTGTGCAGGGTGGTGATATTTTGCTTGAGGGACTGGTCCTGAACCCGCCGCGCTGCCTCGGGCTTGATCGACGCGGTCAGCTTGAATTCGGTGCCCATCGGTGCATCAAGCGTTTGCAGATCCGCAAAGTCGTCCTGAATGATGATCTTGGCGGCAGCCAGGGTCTGGGCATCCCGAAAGCGGATTTCAATCAACTGGCCATCGCGGCTGATGCCGCCGTGGCGCACATTCTTTTCACGCAAGCTGGTGCGAATGTCACCTGCCAGGGACTCGGTCTTCTTGGTCAGCGCGGCCTGCATATCGACTTGCAGCATGAAATGCACGCCACCGCGCAAATCAAGTCCCAGGTACATGGGGAAGGCATGAAGGGACGTAAGCCAAGTGGGTGAGCGAGAAATCAGATTGAGCGCCACCACATAACCCGCATTGTTTTGGTCGGGAATCAAAGCCTTCTGAAGCGCATCCTTGGCCCGCAACTGCAACTCGGTGTTGTCAAAACGAGCCTTGATGGACGTGGCGTCCAGCGTGATCTGGTTGGCGGCAATGCCAGCGGTCTTCAGCGTTTCTTCCACGCGGGCCAGGGTGCTGCTGTCCACCTTGACGGTCACCTTGGCTGAAGATACCTGCACGGCAGGCGCTTCACCAAAAAAATTGGGCAAGGTGTACAGCGTGCCCAGCACCAGCGCGATCAGGATGATCGCGTACTTCCATATCGGATAACGATTCATGATCGCGCTTGTCTTTGTGAGCTGAAAGGTGAATTACTTGACGCTGCCCTTGGGGAGAATTTGTACCACTGCGCCGCGCTGAATCTGAATCTCGACGCCATTGGCCACTTCCAGGCTGACTGTGCTCTCGCTCAGTTTGGTCACTTTGCCCAGCAGGCCGCCGCCGGTCACGACTTCATCGCCCTTGGCCAGCGCATCGATCATGGCGCGGTGCTCTTTTTGCTTTTTCATCTGAGGGCGAATCATCACAAAATACAACACAACAAACATCAACACCAAGGGCAGCATGCTCATCAGTGAGGATTGCATGTCGCCGCCAGCGGCAGCAGCGGGAGCGGTTTGGGCAAAAGCAGAAGAAATGAACACAGGTAACTCCAGAATGTTGGATGAGAGAAAACAGATAGAGCGCCGCTTTACGCACAAGGCTGCGCACAAAACGGGCAATCCGGCATTGTATGCGGGCCGCCAATGCACCATTGGGGTGCTTCAGGCCACCTTCTGGCTCACTTGTGGGCGGC
>CAZBKX010000786.1:0-3929 GCA_964492535.1 uncultured Rhodoferax sp.
GAAAAACGAAGATTCAGAGACGACTAGCTTGTCTTCAAGTGATGTCAGAACTACAAGAGAGTTTATGAACGAGTTGAACGCAGTTGTAGACGCTGCCAAGACTGCCTTCGCAGCGGCGGTTACTCCGGCCGACCTTGAGAACGCCAAATCGGTCTTTCTGGGTAAATCGGGTCGCATCACCGAGCTGATGAAGGGGATGGCGGCATTGCCCGTGGATGAAAAAAAATCACGTGGTGCCTCTATCAATATTGCGAAGCAGGCTGTCGAGACTGCCCTGACTGACCGCAGGCACGCCCTTGCTGATTTGGACCTTCAGAAGCAGCTGCAGGCCGAGGCTTTGGACGTCACATTACCAGGACGCCAACGCGGTCAGGGTGGCCTTCATCCGGTGTCCATTACTTTGGAGCGGATTGAGTCCATCTTTGGTTCGATGGGGTTTGAAGTCGCCCAGGGCCCTGAAATTGAGTCTGATTGGTTCAACTTCACAGCCTTGAATACGCCAGAGGATCACCCCGCGCGCTCAATGCACGATACTTTCTATGTGGAGGGTGGTTCTGCTACCGCCCCCAACCTATTGCGTACGCACACCAGCCCGATGCAAATTCGCCATGCAGTTCAGCATGTCAAGCATTACCGAGCGCTGGCGTCGGATGTGCAGGCAAATCAAGAGCTCTTTTCCGGAGATATGCCTGAAATTCGTGTGATTGCGCCCGGGCGCACCTACCGCGTCGACAGTGATGCGACACATTCACCGATGTTTCACCAATGCGAAGGTTTGTGGGTGGGCGAGAATGTCAGCTTCAAAGACCTGAAGTTCATCTTCACGGATTTTTGCCGGACTTTCTTTGAATCTGATGATTTGGTTTTGCGTTTTCGACCCAGCTTTTTTCCCTTCACCGAGCCCAGCGCCGAGGTCGATATTCAGTTTCAAAGCGGCTCTTTGGCAGGTCGCTGGCTTGAAGTTGCGGGTTCAGGCCAAGTGCATCCCAACGTGATTCGCAACATGGGGCTGGATCCTGAAAAATATATTGGTTTTGCCTTCGGAATGGGTCCAGACCGATTGACGATGCTGCGCTACGGTGTCAATGATCTGCGCTTGTTTTTTGATGGCGATATCCGATTTTTATCGCAATTTCAATGAATACGAGCTACTTTATGTGGTGCAGACTAGCGGTCTGACGACCCGGCAAGATTAGGAAGTGGGTGGGCCCCCTGTTGCCACCATATTCAGCAAAAGCACTCTCCCCAACTGATTAAAGATTATGCAATTTCCCGAATCCTGGTTGCGAGAATTTTGCAACCCACCCTTATCCACTGAGCAACTTGCTGAAATGCTGACCATGGCAGGACTGGAAGTCGAAGAGCTCAAACCTGTCGCACCGCCGTTCCACGGCATTGTTGTCGGCGAGATCATGGAGGCGGTGCAGCATCCAAACGCCGATCGCCTGCGCGTATGCAAGGTGGATGTGGGACAAGCGCAGTTACTTGATATTGTTTGTGGCGCACCCAATGCCCGCGTTGGGATCAAGGTTCCTTGTGCCTTGGTTGGCGCTGAGTTGCCTCCAGGGGAAGACGGAAAGCCATTCTTCATCAAAGTGGGTAAGCTGCGTGGCGTTGAAAGTAACGGCATGTTGTGCTCGGCGCGTGAACTCAAATTGTCAGAAGACCATGGTGGGCTTATGGAACTCGGGTCAGAGGCGCATTTGGGGCAGGACATTCGCGAGCACCTGAAGCTGGATGACGCCCTGTTTACCCTCAAACTCACTCCGAATCTTGCGCACTGCTTGAGCGTGTATGGCGTGGCGCGTGAGGTTGCTGCTCTTACCGGAGCACCGCTTTTGTCACCCGTATTTCACAGCGTCAGCGTAGGAAGTTCTGACAAACTCAAGGTGAAAATTAGTGCGCCTGATTTGTGCGGACGCTTCTCCGGTCGAATTGTTCGACATGTCAATACAAAAGCCAAAACGCCGCAATGGATGGTGGATCGTCTGGCACGCTGTGGGCAGCGCAGCGTGACTGCGCTGGTTGATATCTCGAACTACGTGATGTTCGAACTGGGTCGTCCTTCCCACATTTTTGATTTGGACAAGATTGACGGCGGACTCGACGTTCGCTGGGGCAAGCCAGGTGAGCAACTCAAATTGCTGAACGGCACTGTTGTGACGGTGGACGAAAAAGTTGGTGTTATTGCCGATAACGCTCAAGTCGAATCACTTGCGGGCATCATGGGGGGCGACGTCACGGCAGTGTCTGATGACACTCAACATATTTACATTGAGGCAGCATTCTGGTGGCCAAAATCCATTGCCGGGAGGTCACGACGTTTCAATTTTTCGACTGATGCGGGTCATCGGTTTGAACGCGGTGTTGACTCTGGGCAGACTGTCGAACATATCGAACGGATTACCCAGTTGATCATCGATATCTGTGGCACTGCTGACACGCTGTGTGGCCCGGTTGACGACCTGCAGGTGAACATGCCGATGGCAAAGCCGGTGGATTTGCGTGTTGCGCGAGCCAGCAAAGTAATCGGCATGCCGCTGACACAAGGGCAATGTGTGGATGCGCTGACCCGGCTCGGACTGCCTGTGATCGAGGCCGATGGCAAGCTATCTATCTTGCCGCCCTCCTATCGCTTTGATTTGCAGATTGAGGAAGATTTGATTGAAGAGGTCGCCCGTATGGTGGGCTACGATAACCTGCCGCACACGCCGCCGCTTGCCCCAATCACCGCAAAAATTCGTCCAGAAGCTCAGCGATCCTCTTTCGATGTGCGTCGCGTTGCTGCCAATTTGGGGTACCAGGAAACGATCAACTTCAGTTTTGTGGAAGAGCGCTGGGAGCATGAGCTTGCTGGCAACCCAATTCCAATTAGGTTGCTGAACCCTATTGCTAGCCAAATGAGCGTGATGCGCTCGTCATTACTGGGTTCGTTGCTTCAGGTTCTGAAATTTAACCTTGATCGGAGGGCGCAGCGCGTGCGCGTGTTTGAGTTGGGTCGCGTGTTCTTGCGAGATCCTTCCATTCAGAGTACGGACACGACTGTGGAAGGTTTCAATCAGCCTATGCGCTTGTCTGGTTTGGTGTGTGGGAGTGTTGATTCATTGCAATGGGGCGGCAAAGAGAGGTCTGCTGATTTCTTCGATGTGAAGGGTGACGTTGAAGCGCTGTTGTCACCACAAAAAATCATTTTTGTAGTTGGTGAACACCCGGCAATGCACCCCGGACGCTGCGCCAATGTCATGCTCAACGGTGTTTCCATTGGGTTTGTGGGTGAGTTACATCCTCGGTGGCGCCAATCCTATGAACTTGCGCAAGCGCCGATCATGTTTGAATTGGCGCTTGACGCCGTACTGAGCCAACCTGTGCCAGTGTTCAAACCGGTACCCAAGTACCAAGCCGTGGAGCGGGATATTGCGATCATGGTAGACGAAAGTGTTACTCATGCCACTTTGATGGATACCGTTCGGGCCGCAACGACTGATGGCCTGTTAAAAAACGCTGTTTTGTTCGATCTTTATCGCCCCAAATTGACGTTGGATGCTGAGATGGGCGCTGAGCCAAACCGGCAAAAAAGCATGGCGGTTCGCCTGACGCTGAACAGCGAGGAGGGCACCTTGAACGAAACGCAGATCGAGGCGGTAGTGCAGGCTGTGTTGACTTCACTGACGACTGCTTTGGCTGCGCGCCACAGAAGCTGAGTCCTGTAATCTATCCCGGATCAACTGACGAAAGCACATCGCATGGACATATCGGTAGAAAGTCTGGATACACCTGCGTTAACAAAAGCGCAGCTTGCAGACATGCTGTTCGAGCATATTGGTTTGAACAAGCGTGAGTCCAAAGACATGGTCGAGGCATTTTTTGCACTGGTTTCAGACAGTCTGGTGGAAGGCAATGACGTCAAAATTTCCGGGTTTGGCAACTTC
>CAZBKX010000787.1:0-2512 GCA_964492535.1 uncultured Rhodoferax sp.
GTCTGGATGGTCGTCCAGTGCCTCGTCGATGGCCTCGTCCAGCTCCTGAGGGTTGGAGGGCAGTGTGATGAATTTTTCCGGACCCCGGTAAATCTGCCGCCGCTCGAAGTCCATGATGCCCTTGCGCAAAGCCTTGTAGGCCGCATCCTGGTCTGCAGCCCTGAGTGTGGTGTACACGTTCAGGCCTCGGGTGTAGGTGGCATCGCCGTACTGCGCAAACATCAGTTGGCGAACGGTTTCAGCTACAAACTCGGCATGCACCTTGGTGTTGTCGCTACCGGATTTGATTTTGAGTTCTTCGTTCTTGGCAGCTTCGGCCTGGGCTGCGGTGATGAAACCGTTTTCCAGCATGCGGTCAATGATGTGAAGCTGGCGCACCCGGGCACGCTTGGGGTTGGCGATCGGGTTGTAGGCCGATGGCGCCTTGGGTAGGCCCGCCAACATGGCCGCTTCGGCAACTGTGATGCCGGCCAGAGGTTTGTCGAAGTACGCCTCGGAGGCCGCCGCAAAGCCGTAGGCCCGATTACCCAGAAAAATCTGGTTCATGTAGATCTCAAGGATCTGGTCCTTGGTCAACAGATGCTCCAGCTTGAATGTCAGCAATATTTCGTAAATTTTTCGGGTGTAGGTTTTCTCGGAGGACAGGTAGACATTACGGGCAACCTGCATGGTGATGGTTGATGCGCCCTGGCTCTTGAGGCGTCCCAGGTTGGCCAGGGCGGCACGCAAGACGCCCTTGTAGTCCACGCCGCCGTGTTCGTAAAACCGCGCGTCTTCAATTGCCATCACGGCCTGAGTCATCACCTTCGGGATGTCTTTGATGGGCGTCAAATGCCGACGTTCTTCACCAAATTCGCCGATCAGGATGTTCTCGGACGAAAAAACCCTCAAGGGCAATTTGGGTCGGTAGTCCGACAGGTCAGAAATGTCAGGCAGGTTGGGAAATGCCACGGCCATCGCGATAGCGACCGTGATGACAATGCCCAGCGCCCCGGCTGCAGCCAGCCCGCAGGCCCACAGAACAATGCGCACGATCCATCCCAACGCGGTGCGTTGCGGCTTGGGGCTGTCAGGCTTGTGGGATTCAGATTGCGGTGTTTTGGAGGGCATAGGTTTTTCCTGGCAACACAGCGCCAAAGTAAAAAAGAAGCTTTTCCCGGCTCGGGCGCGGTAGTATCCCCCAATTGCCGGGCAGACTCGCGTGCTACGGTGCGGGACGCTCATAGTTGTAACGTATGGCAACAAAGCGTCAACTTTTGGCAACGCTGGTTTTCCCTGGAAAGTCGAAAAATATTGGCGGGACAAAGGTCTTGCTGCTAGGATTCGTGTGAATTGTTAAGTTTCGTCAACATCGGGTTGGCCGTTTCAGGGGATAGTTTTGATCTCATTGGGGTCCTTGTTTAGTCGTCAACCACCGCCCATGATGGGTCTGGACATCAGCTCTTCCAGCGTCAAGATGGTTGAATTGAGTCAGGACAAGTCTGGGAATCTGGTGCTTGAGCATTGCGCCATCGTGCCGCTGGAGCGAGGATGGATCTCCGACGGCAACATTGAGAAATTCGATGAAGTCGCGGATGCCGTTCGGCGTCTTATCAAAAAAAGCGGCACCAAGACCAAAAACGTTGCGATGGCATTGCCGCCTTCAGCAGTTATTACAAAAAAAATCATTTTGCCCGGCGGCCTGTCGGACCAGGAACTTGAGATGCAGGTCGAGGCAGAAGCCAACCAGTACATCCCATTTCCCCTGGACGAAGTCAGCCTTGACTTCTGCATTGTTGGACCCAGCAGCAACTCGACGGGCGATATTGAGGTTTTGATTGCTGCATCACGTCGCGAGAAAGTCCAGGATATTCAAGGCTTGGCTGAAGCAGCCGGTTTGAAGCCGGTGATTGTCGATGTGGAGTCTTATGCATCGCGCCTGGCAACGGGTCGCCTGATCGAGGGCTTGCCCAATCAGGGTCGGGACAGTATTGTTGCTCTGTTCGAAGTCGGCGCGCTGACCACCAGCATGCAGGTGACCCGCAACGACGAGATTTTGTACGACCGTGACCAGGCCTTCGGGGGCGCCCAACTGACCCAACTGATCGTGCGTCAGTACGGGTTCTCACTGGAGGAAGCTGAAAGCAAGAAGCGCAGCGGTGAATTGCCCGACGATTACGAGTCCACGGTATTGCGGCCTTTTTTGGACAGCATGGTTCAGGAAGTCGGTCGTGCTTTGCAGTTTTTCTTTACCAGCACGCCTCACAACCGGGTTGATTATGTGATGTTGGCCGGCGGCTCGGCCGCCTTGCCGGGTCTGACAGCGGCTGTGACCAAGCACACTACTTTCGCCTGCAGCGTAGTGAACCCTTTTGAAGGGATGGAAATGGGTAGCAGCATTCGATTGAATAAAATGGCCCGAGAGGCGCCTTCTTACCTCACTTCGTGCGGACTGGCCTTGCGGAGGTTCATGCAGTGATTCTTATCAACCTGCTCCCGCACAGAGAGGCAGCTCGCAAGCGCCGTGTTGAGC
>CAZBKX010000788.1:0-3755 GCA_964492535.1 uncultured Rhodoferax sp.
CGGCGTCCAGGTCGTTGTTGGCTCTGAATTGGCGTGAAAATTCCTGCTCTTGCTCTTGCGTCAGCATGGGAAGCCGGTTCGCAGCCGAAATAT
The DNA here is from genome assembly GCA_964492535.1 of uncultured Rhodoferax sp. Taxonomy (GTDB): domain Bacteria; phylum Pseudomonadota; class Gammaproteobacteria; order Burkholderiales; family Burkholderiaceae_C; genus Rhodoferax. The sequence continues at coordinate 94 of CAZBKX010000788.1, forward strand.
AAGCATCCAGGTTGCCCAGTGGAGGCACCATGGACCACGGATTGGCGACAGTTAATGCGGCCGTTGAGCCGTTAGTTTGGTAGGTCATGCCGGAACTCCTTTTTTCATGACCAGAATATTAGCACTCTCTATCGTTGAGTGCTAAGTCCGCATGTCAATCGGGTTGTTGGGTTGAAACGCGCGTGAGGTCGAGCTCACTTTTGGACAGACATCGATCCACACGAATGTTGGGCGGAGGGTGTGGCCCCGTCTGTTCGTTAGCAACCCAAGCCTCCAGAGGCTGAGGGTCGCGCTTTGTCGTGCGTCAGTCAAGTGGCAGAGACCCAGGAAATCGGTTCTTGCGATGCTATCGTGTCAGCCAGCGCCGGCTGGCGAAGCTCAGGGCGTCCACCAAGGCCACCAGCATCAACATGGCGATGAGCACACTGCTGGTCTCATCCATCTGAAATAAACCCATATGAAACGCCAGCATTTGACCCAGTCCGCCGGCCCCCACCACGCCCAGCACAGCGGCGGCCCGGATGTTGTTTTCCCAGCGGTAGAGCGTGTAGCTCAGGAGTTGGGGGAGCACCTGCGCCAGCGTGGCGTACAAAAACACCCGGCCTTCTGCCACACCCCGGGCACGCAACGCAAAGCCGGGGCCGGGCGGTGCGTTTTCGATGGCCTCGGCAAACAGGCGGCCTAAAACGCCTGTGGTGTGCAGCCCCAGAGCCAGCGTACCGGCAAATGGACCCAAGCCAGCGGCAATCAGCAAGAGTGCTGCCCACACCAGTTCGGGCACGCTGCGCAGTGCATTGAGCAAGAAGCGGGTCAGCGTGCGCCAGCGCGCCGGGTCCTCCTCAAAGGTCTTGCTGGCCGGCAGCGCCAGCGCCAGGCCCAGCACCACGGCCAGCAGGGTGCCCACCGCTGACATGGCCAGGGTCTCCAATGTGGCCACCATCAGCTTGTTCAAAAAGGCCGGGCCGGTCTCGGGCTGAAGCAGTTCACCCAAAAATTTACCCATCTTGGCAAAGGCTTGCCAGGATAAAAACTGCGCCCACTGCAGATCCAGCGACCAAAAGCTCAGGCCCACCAGAACCACGACGCCCAGCACAAACCAGCAAGCGGCACAACGTGCATCGAACAGGGGTGGCGGCAGCTTGTAGACCTCATTGGCCGCGGGCTTGATCTCGGGCCTCATGCCAGGCCCCGCCTCAGCCAGGCGCTCACCCGGTCCGCCAGCCCTACCAGAGCCATGAACACCAGCAGCATGGTGGCAACCTCGGAGCCGTTGAACATCTTCATGGAGGCGTCCATTTGCTGACCCAGGCCACCCGCGCCCACAAATCCCAGCACGGCCGAGGACCGGATGGCGCATTCCCAGCGGTACACCGTGTAGCTGGTAAGTTCGCCGGCATTTTGTGGCAGCAGCGCATACAAGAACGCCTGCAGGCGGCCCGACCCGTTGTGCAGCAGGCTGCGGGTGGCGTGCGTTTCGCCACTGTCCAGAATTTCGGCATAAACCTTGCCCAGCATGCCGCCATACGTCAGACCAATGGCCAGTACCCCGGCGGTGGGCCCCAGTCCGACCACCCGCACAAACACCAGTGCCCAGATCAGCTCAGGCACGCTGCGCAGCACGATGAGCAGCCAGCGCACCGCCTGGCGCAAGACGCCTGGCAGGAACGCCATGCGCCCGGTGAGTGCAGAAATGGACAGCACCCGCACCGACAGCAACGCCAGCGGCACAGCCAAGACCAGCGCCAGCGTCAGCCCGGCGGTGGCAATGGCCACGGTGCGCCAGGTTTCACGCGCCACCATGGTCAGGAACTCGCTGTTCATTTTGGGCGGGAAGAAGTCGCCCAAAAAGTGCAAAGTGGGCTTGAGCGCGCCAGGCTCCACCAGCACCCAGGGTTTGAACTCGCTCAAGACCAGCATCGGCCACAGCACCACCAGCGCTGCCAGCGCCCAAAAAACCCGGCCACGCCAAGCCGGATCACGCAGCGCTGCAACGGATCTGCTGGCGCAGGGGTTCTGGGAAGCTGTCATGCGGCTGTGCGTTAGCGGCAATGCATGACGACCGGCGCGGGGGCTGCGGTCGCCTCGGGTAAGGCCGGTGGTGTGGTGGCGCTCAGTTCGTGCAAGTGCTGGTCATACAGCGCGTGCAGGCGTTCCGGCGTCACCTGGGCCGATGGCAGGTCAAAGGCCAACTCTCCGTCGCGCAGTCCGATGATGCGGGGGAAGTGATGAAGTGCCATCTCGACGTGGTGCATGGTGGTGACCAGCGTGGCGCCGCGCTCCCGGGCGGACTGGGTCAGCGACACCATTGCTTGCTGTCCGCGGGAGGGGTCCAGGGCCGACAGGGGTTCGTCTACCAAAAACAGCGTGGCCTGCGAGGCCAGGGCGCGTGCCAGCCCCACCCGCTGGCGCTCTCCGCCCGAGAGCCGGTCAACCCGCTCAAACAACTTGTCGCTCATGTCAAAACGCGCCAGAGCGCGCTCGGCCAGCGCCATGTCGGTCGGATAAAACAGACTGCGCACGCTCGCCCACAGGCCTTCATGCGGCAAGCGCCCAGCCAATACGGCCGTGACGGTGCGCTGGCGCGGTGGCAAGGGCGGCACCTGGGGTGCCAGGAACAATTCACCCCGCAGGCGCTGCAACTGCCCGCGCGACAAGGCCCAAGGGTTGCGACCGCCCAACTGCAGGCTGCCGCTGTCGGGCTTCAAGGCGCACGCCAGCAAATGCAACAGCGTGGTCTTGCCGGCGCCCGAGGGGCCAATGATGGCCAGTTGCTCCCCGTGGGTGACACGCAGGTCCAGTCCGCGCAGGGCAGCAGGGGCGTGCTCGCGTGCTGCGGGGTGGCGAGCGGCACATTGATCCAGCAAGAGGTTCATGGTCAAATCAGACTCTGGCCGGCGTATATAAAGGTTTTACAGGTGTTATTACCATAGCTTTTTTATGGCTGCGTCTGCGGCCGGTCTCGGCCCCTCGTCGAGCCAGACGCGTGAGTTTTAGAAGCCCTGATTAAACTCGAAGCCCACTCACTTGGTTGTGCCCGCTGGCCATGAGGGCGATGCAGGTCAGGGCATTGCGTTCCCGAGCGGGTGACCTGGGTGGTGAACCAGACTAGGTTTTTAGCTCTAATTTTTGCTGCAGCGCAACAAAAATTTCATTTTTGTTCGGGTTTTCCCTATAATTCGCTCCATGTTGCACTGCAACATAAATAGTCTGCCCGGACTTGAGCAGGCGCCCCGAATCACCATTTTTAGGAATATCACATGAAAAACCCAATCGAACAATTCGCTGCCTCCAACCAAGCCAACCTGCAAGCCCTCGAAGCCCTGTCGGGTCAGGCCTTTGCTGGTGTGGAGAAATTTGTCGAATTGAACATGGCTGCTTCCAAAGCCGTGTTGAGCGAGTCTTTCGTTCACGCCAAGGCCATGATGGCGGTGAAAGATGCCCAGGAATTCATGGCCCTGCAAGCCGATTTCATGAAGCCCATGGCCGAAAAATCGACGGCTTATGCCGATCACCTGAAGAGCATCATCACCGGCAGCGGCGAAGAGTTCGCCAATGCGGTTGAAGCCAATTCGGCCAAAGCCCAAAAAGCATTTGCCAAAGCGGTCGAGGAAATGGTCAAAAGCGCACCCGCTGGAAGCGAATCGGCCGTGGCTGCTTTCAAG
>CAZBKX010000789.1:0-1806 GCA_964492535.1 uncultured Rhodoferax sp.
GCGGCTGCACTGCGATGGCGCCCTCGACGGCTTTTACGAGTGCTGTCTGCTCAAATTTTTCTTCACCCATTGGGTGATCCTCCAAAATGCTCTGTAGCCCGCATCAGGCCTCAGTTTTTGGGGATTTTAAGAGGGTCAACTTAGGAAAATAGGTTTATATTAGGAGTATCAGCCGGTGTGACTGATGCCCTTTCAGCCTAGCAACCGCGAGTGATCGGCATCTCGACGGGTTCGGGGTTGGCAGCATATTTCCCCAGTTCCATTTTGGCTATGGAGTTGCGATGCACTTCGTCCGGACCATCGGCAAAACGCAGGGTCCGCGCGTTGGCGTAGCTGTAGGCCAGGGGAAAGTCATCGCACATGCCTCCACCGCCATGGACCTGCATGGCCCAGTCGATCACCTGGCAGGCCATGCTGGGTGCCACCACTTTGATCATGGCGATCTCGTTTTTGGCAAATTTGTTGCCACCCATGTCCATCATCCATGCCGCTTTGAGCGTAAGTAGGCGGGCCATGTCGATCTTGCAGCGGGCCTCAGCGATACGTTCTTGCGTGACGGTTTGAGATGCGACTGTTTTGCCAAAGGCGACGCGGGATGAAGCGCGTCGGCACATCAGTCCCAAGGCACGTTCAGCCAATCCAATCAATCGCATGCAGTGGTGAATGCGCCCAGGTCCAAGGCGTCCCTGGGCGATCTCGAATCCCCGCCCTTCGCCCAGCAGGATGTTGCCCACAGGTACCCGGACGTTTTTAAAGAGAACTTCCATGTGGCCGTGCGGCGCATCGTCATAACCCATGACATTGAGGGCGCGCACCACGGTGATGCCGGCAGTGTCGGCGGGTACCAGCACCATACTTTGTTGCGAGTGGCGTGGTGCGTCAGGGTTGGTCTTGCCCATGGTGATGTAGATGGCACAGCGGGGGTCACCCGCCCCGGAGGTCCACCACTTGCGGCCATTGATCACATAGTCATCGCCATCGCGCTCGATCCGGGTTTCGATGTTGGTGGCATCGCTTGAGGCGACGTCGGGCTCGGTCATGGCAAAGGCGGAGCGGATCTTGCCTTCCAGCAGCGGTTTGAGCCAGCGTGCCTTGTTTTCTTCAGATCCGTATCGTGCGATGGTTTCCATGTTGCCGGTATCTGGCGCAGAGCAGTTGAACACTTCGCTTGACCACATGACCTCGCCCATGATTTCTGCCAGCGGTGCATATTCCTGGTTGGTGAGTCCGGCTCCGGTGTAGCCCGAGGCGGCCGCGCTGTCGACGGGCAAGAATAGATTCCACAAGCCTGCTGCCTGAGCCTTGGGCTTGAGGTTTTCAATGGTCTGCAGCGGCGTCCAGCGTTTGCCGGCTGCTGTGTTGGCCGCGATCTCGGCCTGGTAGGCCCCTTCGGACGGGTAGATGTGTTCGGTCATGAAAGCCCGCAGCCGGCTTTGTAAGTCTTTTGTTTTGGGCGAGTAGTCAAAGTCCATGGGGAATCTCCAGTTTTTTCAGTGTGAAAAGGGGTGCGGTGAGGGGTTCATGCCTGTTGGGCGAATTTCCAGGCCATTTGGGCCAGTGGCCTCGCGCCTGCAGCTGAACTGACAGCTTGCGCACTGGCAGCGGTGCCAGACTCCACCCGTTTGGCAATGCCCTGGAGAATGGCGGCTAGGCGAAACAGGTTGTAGGCGAGGTAGAAATTCCAATCTGTTGTGAGCGCATCAGGTGTGGTCAACCCCGTGCGTTCGCAATAGAGCCGGATGTATTCGGCCTCAGTGGGGATGCCCAGGCTGGCAACGTTCAAGCCACCAATGCCGCGAAACGCGC
>CAZBKX010000790.1:0-6229 GCA_964492535.1 uncultured Rhodoferax sp.
TATGACTGCAATGGGCACGTTGAAGTCGCCCACAAACGGCTGCTGACGGGCAATGAATTGGGCAACCCGTAAGCTGCCTTTCGTGAATGGCTCCAACGGGTCTTCTGGAGCCATTCACGGCCAAATAGCCAATAACTCCTGACGCTGATAGACCTTCGCAATGGCGCTCAAGGATTACCAGAGCTCGACCAGTTGCTATGCAATGCCGGTGTGGAATTGGTCCAAAAAGAATTGCTGGCACACCAGGACACGCCCGATGCCCGGTCTGTGCTACTTTTGACTGCTCCGGGCTCACAGTTCAAAATCAGCGAACTGATTACTGCAATTGAACAACAGGTTGGAGTTGTCGGCGCTGTCAAATTGATGCGCGTTGAGCACCTGAATTAAAAGACCAGGTCGACTCCAACAATGCCGTGGGTAGAAGCCCCGATGGACGGCCAGGTGGCTGCTGCCTTCATTGGGGACGGCCAACAATTGCCGTCGCAAGTAAGGTTGGCAATATAAGCGTCGGCCTGCAGTCTTGTGCTTTGCAAGACCGCGGTCAGCCTTCAAGGGTCATGCGCGGTTAAAACCCCATTACCCGCAATGGCTGCAATCCATTCTTCCAATTTCCACGATTTCAGACCTTCATGGTCAAACGTTTCGAGCAGGAAACGCCGTGGTTTGAATCATCACTTTATCGACCAGCTTGAGCGAGTGGCTGACCGCAGATGACGTTGGGGCAGAGGCCGCAGCGCCATCCTGGAGGAGGCCGAAGGCCAGGGGCATAGCGGAGCCCGATACCCCAGCTCCATGGACACATTACTAGCATTTAAATAGCTGCCAAGACAATCAAAACGCCGGCTGGAGCCTTCTTTTAACCGTACTTGACGTGGACACTCGCCAGTGGGGCCGCTCGCTCCAACTTTGCTATTATTTTTATAATACAAACCCTTACAAAACAGCGGCTAACCGGCCGTTTTTCTCAAATTCACCGTCTCCCGCGCCAGCTGGGTGATGCGCGCCCAATCGCCCTGCGCCAAGGTGTCTGGCGGCACCAGCCAGGAGCCCCCTACACACGCCACATTGGGCAGGGCCAAAAAGTCTGCGGCATTGGCCAGCGAGATGCCGCCGGTGGGGCAAAACGTCACGTCCCAAAACGGACCACCCCAGGCCTTGAGCATGGCCATGCCCCCGGCTTGCACGGCCGGGAAAAACTTCAACTCGGTCAGTGCGTCTTCCATCGCCATCATGATCTCGCCGCCCGTGGCCACGCCGGGCAACAAGGGCAGCGCGGCATCGCGGCAGGCCTGGCCTATCTGGGAGGTGTAGCCCGGGCTCACCGCAAAGCGGGCACCGGCCATCGAGGCGGCCTGCACATCGGCGCGGGTGCGCACCGTGCCGGCGCCCACCACGGCCTCAGGGACCTCGCGGGCGATGGCTTCAATGCAGGCCAGGGCCTGGGGCGTACGCAACGTGACCTCCAGCATGCGAATGCCGCCGGCCACCAGGGCACGGGCCATGGGCACGGCGTGTGCCAGATCGTTCAGCACAATCACGGGGATCACCGGGGCGTCCTGCATCACTTGCAGGGCAGTCATGAGGGGGGTTGTCGTCAAGGGGTTCTCCAGGCACATCAATATCAAAAAAAGGGGGGGGTCAGAGCCAGCTGCAGGCGCCTTCTTCGGCAATCGACACGTTGCGTCGCATGTTGGCAAACAGCTCGCGCCCCATGCCCAAGCCATTGGCGGCGCGCAGGTCGGCGGGCATGGGCTCCAGGCTGCGCGTATCCCACTCTGCGGCGCTCACCAGCACGTTCAAGGTGCCCGCAACGGCATCCAGGCGGATCACATCGCCGTCGCGTACCCTGGCCAGCGGGCCACCCACTGCCGCCTCGGGCGACACATGAATGGCGGCCGGCACCTTGCCGGAGGCGCCGCTCATGCGGCCATCGGTGACCAGAGCCACGCGGTAGCCTTTGCCCTGCAACACCGCCAGCGGCGGCGTGAGCTTGTGCAGCTCGGGCATGCCGTTGGCATGCGGGCCTTGCCAGCGCACCACGCAAACGACATCGCAGTTGAGTTCATCTGCCGTAAAAGCCTGGTGCAGCGCCTCTTGGGAGTCAAAGACACGGCATGGTGCCTCGATCACATGGCGGTCGTCAGGCACAGCAGACACCTTGATGACACTGCGCCCGATGTTGCCTTGCAGCAGCATCAAACCGCCCTGCGGGCTGAAGGGGTCACTGACCGGGCGAACCACGTCCAGGTTTTGACTGGGCCCTGCAGCGGTCCAGTGCAGCGCCCCCCCTGCGGCCTCGGTATCCGGAATGCCCGTGTACTCGCGCAGGCCGTTGGTGCGCACCGTCAACACGTCGGCGTGCATGAGCCCGGCGTCCAGCAGTTCCCCAATCACCAAACCAGGACCGCCCGCCGCCTGAAACTCATTCACGTCAGCGCTGCCGTTGGGGTACACGCGGGTCAGCAAAGGCACCACTTGGGACAGGGCCGAAAAGTCATTCCAGTCGATCAAAATACCCGCGGCGCGGGCCACGGCCACCCAATGAATCAGATGGTTGGTAGAGCCGCCCGTGGCCATGAGAGCCACCATGGCGTTGACGATGCAGCGCTCGTCCACCACTTGGCCGATGGGTGCAAAGCGACGCGCCTTCGTGATGCCCAGCACGGTGCGCACCGCCTCGCGCGTGAGTTCCTCCCGCATGCTGGCGCCGGGGTTGATGAACGCCGTGCCAGGCACATGCAGGCCCATGGCCTCCAGGAGCATCTGGTTGCTGTTGGCCGTGCCATAAAACGTGCAGGTGCCGGGGCCATGGTAGGCCGCCGACTCGGCTTGCAGCAGCTCGGTGCGCCCCACCAGACCTTGGGCGGCTTTTTCGCGCACTTTGGATTTTTCGTTGTTGGACAACCCCGAGGTCATGGGGCCGGCGGGCACAAACACGGTGGGCAAGTGGCCAAAATGCAGCGCGCCAATCAGCAGGCCCGGCACGATCTTGTCGCACACGCCCAGCATCAACGCCGCGTCAAACACATCGTGGCTGAGCGACACGGCCGTGGACATGGCGATCACGTCGCGTGAAAACAGGCTCAACTCCATGCCGGCCGTGCCCTGCGTCACGCCGTCACACATGGCCGGCACACCGCCAGCCACCTGGGCCGTGGCACCGTGTTTGCGGGCCTCTTGTTTGATGATGTCGGGGTAATGCTGCAAGGGCGCGTGGGCCGACAACAGGTCATTGAAGGCGGTGACGATACCGATATTGGGCGCTTTCTCGGCCACCACACGGAACTTGTCGTTCGTGGGCAGGGCCGCAAAGGCGTGCGCCACGTTGGCACAGCCCATGCGCTCGGCCCCGGGCGGCCGGTGGGCGGCCTGGTCCAGGCGCGCCAGGTAGGCTTGGCGGAGTTCGCGGCTTCGCTCGCGGATCCGGGCGGTAACGGTGTCAACGGTGGCGTTAAGTTTCATGGTGTCTTGGTAACTAAATTACAGCCTTTATGGTACTCCGTTACCAAGGCTCAGGGGGCATTGCCCCGTTACGAAAAGGTTACCAAATGGCGCTGGCGTCACACATTCCCAATCTGATACCAAGGGTTTAGCAACTTGCAGCAGTCATTCTGTTCACCTATATTCGATGCATTCTTAAGCCAACGGAAACTCCCATGATTCGATTGATTGCCCCATTTGCAGCTGCCATCCTGTTCACGGCTTGCGCCACGCCTGCGCCCGGCCCCACGGCCAGCGCATCCCTCATGCCAACCAAAGGCAACGCCACGTCGGGTGAAATCAAATTTACCCAAAAAGGGGACAAAGTGATCGTGACGGGCGAAGTGCGCGGGCTCAAACCCAATGCCGAGCACGGTTTTCATGTGCATGAAAAAGGCGATTTCTCCAGTGGCGACGGCATGAGCACGGGCGGCCACTTCAACCCCGATGGCAAAGCCCATGGCGCGCACGGCGCTGGCGTACACCACGCTGGTGACCTGCCAAGCCTGAAGGCCGACGCCTCGGGCACGGCACGGCTGAGTTTTGAATCCAGCACGATTGCAGTGGGCACCGGCGCAAGCGATGTGATCGGACGCGGGCTGATCGTTCACCGCGACCCGGACGACTACAAGACCCAACCCACCGGAAATTCAGGCCCACGCCTGGCCTGCGCCGTGATCGCCAAGGGTTGATGGCCTCTCTATACTGTACTGATGACTTCTATTGCCGACCTCCGAAAAAGCTACGAGCGTGCTGAACTCAGTGAAGACGCCTCACATGCCGACCCCCTGCTGCAATTTGGCCAGTGGCTGAACGAAGCCATTGCGGGCGAAGTGCCCGAGCCCAATGCCATGACCCTGGCCACGGTGGCTGGCAACCTGCGCCCGAGCACCCGCGTGGTGCTGATCAAGGGCTTTGATGAGCGCGGCATTGTGTGGTTCAGCAACTACGAGAGCCGCAAGGGGCAGGAGCTGGCCGGCAACCCTTTTGCCGCCCTGCAGTTTCATTGGGTGGAGATGGAACGTGTGGTGCGCATTGAGGGCCGGGTCGAGAAAGTAAGCGATGAAGAGAGCGACACCTACTTCCATAGCCGCCCGCTGGATTCGCGCTTGGGCGCCTGGGCCTCGCCGCAAAGCCAGGTGATCTCGGGACGTGGCGTGCTGGTGGCCAATGCGGCCAAATTTGGCGCCAAGTTCTTGCTCAACCCGCCTCGCCCGCCACATTGGGGCGGCTACCGGCTGCAGGCCGACCGCTGGGAGTTCTGGCAGGGGCGCAAGAGCCGTTTGCATGACCGGCTGCGCTACACCTTGAACGCGCCTGGCCAGCCGGGTAGTGCGAACCAGCCAGAGTGGCTCAGGGAACGACTGGCCCCCTAAAGCCAGGTCACCAGCGCCATCACCAGGGAGATCGTCAGCAAGCCCATGGCGGTCGACACCGCCACGCTGGCCGTGATCAGGTCCTCAGCCACACCATAGCGCTGCGAAAACATGAACACATTGGCGCCAATCGGCAATGAGGCGGCCACGATCATCACAGTCAGGGGCAAACCGCTCAAGCCCATGACCACGCACAACAGTGCCACCAGGGCCGGCAGCACCAAATTCTTGGCCAGGGTCAGCCCCAGCGCGCCCTTGAGTTGCTGACCCACGCGCACATTCGTCAACGTCACCCCCACCAGCACCAGCGCCAGCGGGCCAAAGGCGTTGCCCAGCAGTTGCAGCGGCCGGTCCACCACGCCCGGCAACACCAGACCAGTCTGGGCAAACAGCAGGCCTACGATGATGGGCAGCGGCACGGGGTGGATGATGCCGTTGCGCACCGCGCCCAGTACCGTGAGCATCATGTGCCGCCCGCCGCCCTTGCCCGCTGCAGCTTCTTCACGCGCCACGGCCAGCTCCAGCACCACGGTGGCCAGAGTGAGCAGCACCAGCGCATGCACCGAGATCAGGGTGAAGAGCGTCACCAAGCCGGCGTCACCATAGGCCAGCCCCACCAGTGGCGTACCAATGGCCAGCGTGTTGCTGAAGATGGCGGCCAGGGCCAGCACAGCGGCCCGGCAGGTGCCACGCTGCCAGACCAGGATGGCCGCAAACAAAATAATGGCCGCCACAAAATACATGGCCACCGGCTTGAAGTCGAGCTGCTCCACATGCACTGTGCTCATGGTGCGAAACAGCAGCGCTGGCGTCAGCACCATGAACACCAGGTTGGACAGGTCTTTGGTGGCCACCGCCCTGATCCACCCAGCCCGGCCCGCCATAAAACCAATGGCAATCAACAACACAACAGGGATCAGGGCAGTCAGGACGGGGTGGTTCACAACAATCAGCGGCTTGGGGGTGAAAAAACAGCGTCACGGAGAACGAAGTGGAGCAATACATGGCGCTGGACTGCAGTCATTGCCACAGCGGCGCGCACGGGAGTGATGTTAGCGCCCCGCAATGGCCAGCTGCCAGACCAGCCCCAACACCGCACTACCCGCAATCACCGGGATCACCCCGACCTTGAACCGGAAGATGGCCACGGTGGCCACCGCGCCAATGGCCAGCGACGCCCACTCGAAAGGCATGGAGAAACCCCTGGGCCACAACACGTGAACCAAGAAGAACAGCGCCAGGTTCACGATGACCCCCACCACCGCCGCCGTGATGCCCGTGAGCGGTGCTGTGAACTTGAGGTTGCCGTGGGTGGACTCGATCAGGGGCCCGCCCAGCAACACGAACAGGAAGGACGGCAAAAAGGTAAAAAA
>CAZBKX010000791.1:0-4043 GCA_964492535.1 uncultured Rhodoferax sp.
ACTCACCGGGCTGGTGGTGCTGGATGAAATCCAGACCCAGCCGCAGCTTTTTCCGCTGCTGCGCGTGTTGGCTGACCGGGTGAATGCCCCCGCGCGATTTTTGATCTTGGGCAGCGCTGCCCCGGAGCTGTTACGCAACGCCTCAGAAAGTCTGGCGGGGCGTGTGGCTTTTCATGAGCTTGGCGGGCTGGATCTGGATGAGGTGGGCGTCGGCCAGATCGACACCCTGTGGCTGCGCGGCGGCTTTCCTCGGGCTTTTTTGGCCGATGATCTGGCCGCTAGCCGAGCGTGGCGCGAGTCGTTTATCCGCACCTATCTGGAGCGTGACCTTCCGCAACTGGGCATCAACCTGCCGGCCCTGACTTTGCGCCGCTTCTGGACGATGCTGGGTCATTACCACGCGCAGACCTGGAACGGCAGTGAACTGGCGCGCGCCCTAGGGGTGAGCGACAAAACCGTTTCACGTTATCTGGATATTCTGGAGGGCACGTTCATGACCTGGCGCTTGCGTCCGTGGCACACCAACCAAGGTAAGCGGGAGGTTAAAGCTCCAAAAATTTACCTGACTGACACCGGGCTGCTGCACAGTTTGCTGGGTGTTTTTGGTGACCAGGACCTGCTGGCGCATCCCAAATGTGGCGCATCATGGGAGGGCTTTGCCCTGCGGGAGATCATTCGCCACACCGGCGCAGGCCGTGATGAAGCCTATTTTTGGGCATTGCATTCAGGCGCCGAACTTGATTTGATGACGCTGAGCCACGGTCGACGCCTGGGCTTTGAGGTGAAGCTGACGCGATCACCCAAAGTCACGCCGTCAATGCGCGCAGCGCGTGACACGTTGGGGCTGGAACACCTTTACGTGGTTTGCCACGGTGACAGTGATGCCAAACCCTGGCCGCTGGCTCAGGGCATCAGCGCGGTGCCGCTGCAAGCGCTTGCTGGTATGCAGCTTTAAGTGACAAGCCGGTTGGGCTGGCAGCCAGCGCTACCGCCTTGGCAAAGAGGGCATCGCATCAGCTTGGAAGAAGAAGGCCGTCGTCAAGCAAGGTTTGCACAATGTTGGCTTGATGCAGGTCGCGCCGGCGTTTGGCTTCAGGGCGCTGGGGCACCTGGGCGGCCATCCAGCGCTTGAATTCAATAAACGCCTCAGGGGCAATGGTGCGCATCAGTGTCATGCGCCCCGTGGCTGAAATGACCACTTGGTCAAAGCGCGCTGCGTTGGTCAGCACGGACGCTCTCACCGCCTGAACGGGCCAAAGATCGTCTTCATCATCAGAAAAGCGGAATGGATGCGGATCGTCGCCTTCGGGCTGACGACGTAAAAAATCTACTTCAAAACCTTTGGCATTGATCGCGGTTTCGGCCTGCCCCTCCTTGCGCATGAAGGTGGCATCCGCTTGCTGCAAGACCCGCAACATGGACAGCTCCAAGCGCCCGAGATCGGTCACAAACTTGACTCTTCTGCGTGCATCCCACAATAAGTCAACATCTTGGGTGGCCAGCGCACCTTGCACAATACGCACGCTGGCTGCAGCCTCGTAGGCGTACAGCGCGTGCGTTCCGACCACCGTGAAATGCTGCCCAAGTCCGGCATTCGCCAGCGCCTGCAGTACAGACACCACGACGTTGGGCACACGCCCCGCTTTCAGGGCTTTGTTCAAGCGCTCAGCATCGGTGAGCGCCACGCGCAAGGACTTCAGTCGACTCTCATGCTCTTGCTTTCGGGCGACAAATTCTTCATGGATTCTTACCGTCTCGTCTGACCTTGGCCCAATACGACGTTGTTGGTTGTTAGGCCAGGTTTTGACCAAGTACTCGTAGTCCCCCTGGCGCTTCCAGTACATGCCGCCTGCATAGGGTTTTGCCCTGTTTTTTACCCGTACAAACTCTTCAAAGAGAGTCGTAGAGTCGATAACTTGCCGGGCCGTGTTGTCCGAGAGTGCAATGTAGTCCATTGGCCGTATTATTTACCATATTGCATTTATTACGGCCAAACGGTCAGGCAAAGCAATGAGGTATTCATCGCGCCGTTTGAAGTAGCCAATCCAGACGGAGTTGTCCAGCAGTACCTTCATGGCGTGGGCAACCCTTCGCGCCGGCGGGGGACGAGCTCGATGTCGGGCGCCTGCCCACCCAGAGCAGCCAGACGGCGCGCGGTCTGGCGTTGAATGAGCGCCTTGACGCATTCCCTAACCAGCTCAGACTTTTCAATGCCTGGTTCAGCCAACGCTACCGCCTTCGCAAACAGGGCATCGTCAATGGTGAGAGTGGCGCGCATAAAGGCCTCCTGCACCAATAAAAGCAATATTTGAATCACTGCTGCCATCGGGCGAATAGGGCCCGGAACCATACGCTCAAACAAAGACCGAATTAAGATTAAACTAAGTTTTTTGAGGCCTGCCCACCATGAAACTCTCAACCCACATTAAGCCGATCAGCTACCTGAGGAGCCACACGGCTCAGATCGTTCAGGAGCTGACTGAAAGTCGAGAACCCATGGTAATTACGCAAAACGGCGAAGCCACGCTGGTGGTCATGGATATCAAGAGCTTTGAGGCGCAGGAAAACACCCTGGCGTTGCTGAAAATTTTGGCCTTGGGTGGCCGTGAAGTGGCGCTGGGGCAGTACCGGGATGCAGAAGATGTGTTTGCAGACTTGGATCTCCTGGACAACCCATGAGAGTTGTCATGCTGGCATCGGCAGAGTTCGACGTGAAAGAGCTGCGTCGCTACATCATCCAAAATTTCTCTCAAGACACGTGGCAAAAAACTTACGGCAAGCTCAAGGAAACTATTCGCAGTTTGGCCAGCTTCCCCCACCTTGGCTCGATTGCCCCAGAGTTGGAAACGCTCCACCTGAGCCAGTACCGGCAAGTGTTGTCAGGTATGAATCGAATTATTTACGAGGTTGGGCAAGATGTGGTTTACATCCACATCATTGTGGACAGCCGGCGGGATTTGAAGTCTTTCTTAATGCACAGGCTGGTGCGGTAAAGCCAATTTTGCCCAAGCCCCGGTTCTGTTGATCAACCCTTGGGATCTTCAGGACGACGCGGCTACTTGATACACACCTGGCGCACCATCTTGAGGTCGGTCAGGCCCATCATGACTTTCTCCATACCGTCCATCTTCAGGGTGCGCATGCCGCCTTCTACGGCGGCCGAGAAGAACTCGGCCAGGGGAGCGGCCATCCACCACCACCTTGACAGATTGATGCAGTGAATGCAATATGTTCGTGCCGCACTAATTTGGCAATAAACGAAGGAATCACCATGCAAGCTATCGCGTCGTCCCCAACAGTCAAGGTCATTGGTGCCAATGGACAGATTTCGCTCGGAAAACAATTTGCTGGTCGCCAAGTTTTGGTTGAGGAACAGGAAACAGGCGTTTGGCTGATACGCACTGCAACCGTCATTCCAGATAACGAACGCTGGCTGCATGAAGCACAAACGGCCTCTGACTTGGCACGGGCTACTGCCTGGTCAACACAACATCCTGCCTCTGATTCTCAAACCGACACACTTCTGGCTGCTGCGGCCCAGGGCGAGTAAAACGGATGGACGCCAACGACAACCCGGTTCGCCTTGACTTGAACAACCCGGTTTTTCAGGAACACCTGTTCGGTCTGCAAAAGCCGGAACGCAACTCGGCCATTGATACCCTGAGAAAAATCCGGCTGTTGAGTTGGGGTCAGCTTTACCGTGACAGTGGTTTGAAGTGGGAAAAAATCGTCAGCGTGAAACCACCGATGGGCGTGAATGCCATCTATTCACTGCGAATCACCCAGTCCCGCCGCTGCACCGCGTATCGCGACGGGGATTTCATGCGGCTTTTGACTGTGGCACCTGACCACGACAGCACCTATGGGCGTAAGTAACTGCAATCCAGGGCTTCTGACTGCATGAACTGCAGCGCAGACCGGGAATGGTGCTCTTATTACTTGATGCACACCTGGCGCACCATCTTGAGGTCGGTCAGGCCCATCATGACTTTCTCCATACCGTCCATCTTCAGGGTGCGCATGCCGCCTTCTACGGCGGCAGA
>CAZBKX010000792.1:0-5574 GCA_964492535.1 uncultured Rhodoferax sp.
GCCGTGCTGGATGCAGTGATGGAGCTGTTTCACGGCGGTGCCTCGCCTTTGGCTGACGAGTTGTCACTGTCCATCTTGCGAGACTCCAGCCCCCTTTCACCCTAGATCAAAAAGCCGCCCATGAATGTTTTCATCAACCAGATGCCACACACCCTGCCGCCAAAGGCCACGCTGGCCGATGCCATTGCGGTGCTGCAGGCCAAGCCCCCCTTTGCCGCAGCGGTGAATCTGCAATTCGTGCCCAAAACCCGTTACGCTGAACATCAACTCCACCTCGACGACCGCATTGACATCATTGCACCGGTTACCGGTGGCTAAGGACCAAGAGCCATGACAAATTCACCTGCATCCACCCCCGCCGTGAGCGCCGACCCGCTGGTCTTGTACGGCGAAACCTTCGCCAGCCGCCTGATGCTTGGCACCTCACGTTACCCGTCGCCGGCCGTTCTGCAGGCGGCGGTGCAAGTGGCCCAACCGGCCATGTTGACAGCGTCTTTGCGGAGACAAAACGTCACCAGCCCGGACGCTCCCAACCGGTTTTGGGAGATGTTACGCAGCTTTGATACCCCGGTGTTGCCCAACACTGCAGGCTGCCACAGCGTGCAAGAAGTCATCACCACCGCCCACATGGCGCGCGAGGTGTTCGAGACGCCGTGGATCAAGGTGGAGCTGATCGGGGACGACTACACCCTGCAGCCCGACACCCTGAATCTGGTGGAGGCCGTGAGCCGCCTGATCAAGGACGGCTTCAAGGTGCTGCCTTACTGCACCGAGGACCTGGTGGTGTGCCAACGGCTGGTGGACGTGGGTTGCCAGGCCATCATGCCTTGGGCTGCCCCCATTGGCACAGGCAAAGGCCCCGTTAACCCTTACGCACTGCGCCTGCTACGTGACCGCTTGTCGGTGCCGATGATTGTGGATGCCGGTCTGGGGCTGCCGTCCCATGCCTGCCAGGTGATGGAGTGGGGTTTTGACGCGGTGCTGCTCAACACTGCCGTGGCACTGGCCAAAGACCCGGTCTTGATGGCGGGCGCCTTCGCGGCAGCCGCGCAGGCAGGGCGCGATGCCTACATTTCTGGCGCCATGACCGAACAACATGCCGCCCAAGCCAGCACCCCCGTGCTGGGCACGCCGTTTTGGCATCAAACCTGAGATCGCCATGACCACACTCAACCCGCAAGCCCAAGCCATCTTTGACGCCCACCAGGACCTGGCGCTGCCCACGGATGGGCCTCTGGCTGCCCTTTTCACCCATGAGGCGCCGCTGTACCGCGCAGCCAAGCAGGCCTGTCTTGCCTTGGGGTTCATCGAGATTGACGCCGAATGCCTGGCACGGGCATGGCAGGTGCAAGTGGAACGCACAGGACAGTTCGAACCCGAGGACTGGCCTGACAGCCCGGCCGACTTCGGCATGCATGCATTCCCGAGAGACAACGCGTTTGCCCCCTGCCCCCACAGGCTGGGGCTGTATGCCGTGCTACCGGATGCCGCCTGGGTCGGGCGCATGGCGCGGGCCGGCGTGCCCACCGTGCAACTGCGATTCAAGTCAGATGACCCGGCAGCCATCAAGCGTGAGATCCAGGCATCAGTTCAAGCAGTGCAAGGCACCGGTGCGCTGCTGTTCATTAACGACCACTGGCAGTTGGCCATAGAGGCGGATGCCTATGGCGTGCATCTGGGACAGGAAGACCTGGACCTGGCCGACCTGGAATGCATCCGTGCATCGGGTCTTCGGCTGGGCCTGAGCAGCCATGGGTATGCCGAAATGCTGCGCGCTGATGGGTTGAGCCCGAGCTACATCGCCATGGGGGCCGTGTTTGCCACCACTTTAAAACGCATGATGACCCCGCCACAAGGCACAGGGCGTTTGCACGCCTACGCCAAGCTCATGCGCGACTATCCTCTGGTGGCCATTGGCGGCATTGACGCCAGCCATCTCCCCGCAGTGCTGGCCAGCGGCGTAGGCTCGGTGGCCGTCGTGCGGGCGTTGGTCGCTGCAGCGCAGCCTGAGGACATGGCTGCGCAATTGCAGGCAGCGATCAGTTCAGCGGCTTGAGTTGCATGGCCACCGGGGCGTGGCCATGGTTGAGTGGGCCGCTGCACCGACCGGTGCGCACCCGCGAGCCCGCCAGCAACGCAGCCCGCACAAACTCACGCCCCCGCTGCACCGCTTCAGTCAAGGTCGCACCCAAGGCCAAGTGCGCGGCCATCGCGCTGGACAACGTGCATCCTGTGCCATGGGTGTTGGGGCTGTGAATGCGCGCGCCCTCCATCCAGACTTTTTCACCTGCTGCAGTCAGCAGCAAATCAACAACGACGGCCCCCTGCAAATGCCCGCCCTTGAGCAACACAGCGCGTGCGCCCTGCCCCAGCAGCGTCATGGCTGCCTGCTCCATGTCTTGCGGTGACGTCAAGGCCTGCCCAACCAGCAAGGCCGCCTCATCCAGGTTGGGGGTGATCACAGCTACCCGGCCAAACAACTCGCGCACCAGCACCTCGACAGCCGTGTTGTCGATCAATACCGCGCCGCTGGTAGCCACCATCACGGGATCGAACACCACGTTGCTGAGGCCATGCCGGTCAATGGCCTGGGCCACGGTGCGCACGATTTCCGGGGAGTTAAGCATGCCAATCTTGACCGCATCAGCCCCGATGTCGTCCATCACGGCATCAATCTGATCGCGCAACATCTCCGGAGGTGCCCCGTGAATCGATCTCACGCCGCAGGTGTTTTGCGCCGTGAGGGCGGTGATGGCTGTCGTGCCAAAGCAGCCCAATGCCGAAAAAGTTTTCAGATCAGCCTGTATACCCGCACCACCGCCGCTGTCCGAGCCGGCAATCGAGAGGACCCGGGGGTATCTGAATTGGAATACGTCATCACTCATCGTCTAGTCCTCATTGAAAGCTGTTGTCAGGGGCTGCCGGGCAGCGTCCTTGCCGGCACCGTGCGCATTACGGCTGAGAAAGCGGCTGCGGCTTCGCAGGGGTCTGATGCGGCACACAAGGCGCTGACCACAGCCAACCCATCGGCACCGGCTTGGAGCAACTCGGCCGCGTTGCCCACATGAATGCCGCCAATGGCAACCAGGGGCAAAGCGGTTGCCGCTCTAACCTGGCGCAAACCCTCCAGACCCCACGGCGACGCTGCGTCCGATTTGGTAGGGGTGGCGTAAATGGGGCTGACACCCAAATAGTCCACCGGCAATGCCGCGCTGCGAGTCACATCCGCCAGGGTCTCCACTGACCAGCCGATAAACACCTCTGGCGGCAACAACTGGCGCGCCTGCTCGACGGGCATGTCGCTTTGCCCCAAATGCACGCCTTCGGCACCGCAGGCCAGCGCAATGTCAATACGGTCATTGATCACCAGTGGAATGCCATGCGGACCCAACAACTGCTTCAGCCGCACGGCTTGCGCCAAAAAATCGCGTGTATTGAGATGCTTTTCGCGCAATTGCACACAGGTCACGCCGCCTTGCACGGCGGCAGCCACCATATCTGCCAGAGTGCGCGTACCCGCAATGGACTGGTCGGTGACCAGATACAAACGCAAGGCATGCACCTGCATCACCACGTGGAAACATCCATTGTCAGGCGCTGCTCAAAGGTCTTTGCATCCAGCCGTTGCAACTCATCCAGCAAGGCGGTCTGCAGACTGCCCACACCGCCACCGAGCGCCATCACTTTTTCAGACGCCACCTCACCCGCCACGCCCAGCAGGGCCATGGCCGCCACTGTCGCCCGCCAGGGGTCGGGTTGCACCGAACAAAATGCACCAACCAGCGCCGTAGCAGAGCAACCCACCCCGGTGATGCGCGTCATCCATTCATGCCCGTTGGACAAACTTGCACGGCGCCGTTGCCCGTCCAAAATGTGATCTGTCGGCCCACTAACGCAAACGACACCCCGAGTCCTTGCCACCAGTGCTTGAGCGGCCCCGACCGCATCCTGCGCCCCGGCGCTGCTGTCTACGCCGCGTGTTCTGACATCGGCGCCCGCCACGCTCATGATTTCAGAACCATTACCCCGAATGACAGTGGGCAATGCCGTCGACAACAGGAGTTCAATGCTTTGATTCCTGTACGCGGTGGCCCCAGCACCCACTGGATCAAGCACGACGGGAATCCCACGCGAGTTGGCGGCCAGCAATGCCAGACGCATGCTTTCAATCCAGTAGGGGTCCAGTGTGCCGATGTTGAGCACCAAGGCCTGCGCAATACCCACCATATCTGCCACCTCTTCATGCGCATGGGCCATCACGGGCGAGGCACCTGCCGCCAGCAGCACATTGGCGTTGAAATTAGCCACGACCAGATTGGTGATGTTGTGCACCAGTGGCGAGCGTTCGCGCACCGCGATAACGTCAGACCAGACGTCAGAAGAAAGGAGTTGTGTCGCCATGTCGTATCCACAAAAAACAAAACGCAGGATCAGACAGGCGAACAGGAAATGGCTTCCCTACGCTGGCACGGCCCAGATCAGGTTCAAAGAGTATGTCTCAGTCGCTTACAAGCGACACCTCTAGCAGCTGACGATTATCCTGGAATTCGGCTTCGCGCCGAGGCGTTTGATTTCTCTCAAATTGGTTGAATCTGGCGATCCCAGCCATGAACAGCAAATATCCGACGCTATAATTGACAGCGACATTCCTCGATAGCTCAGTTGGTAGAGCGCCGGACTGTTAATCCGTAGGTCCCTGGTTCGAGCCCAGGTCGAGGAGCCAAAAGATACAACCCCCAAGTATGAAAATGCTTGGGGGTTTCGTATTTCTGAATTGACCCGTTCATGGGTCGGACGGCCGGCTTTCAATCTTCAAAGTCGCCCTCATTTCAGAAGGCCGGCGGCAGGCAAACTCAATGAGTCGCCCTTTCTACATGAAATCCAGTCAACTACCGAAAGAAAAAATGTTTGATAAAACTGGCGGATGGATCCACCTCGCAACCTTTGATGAATTTGACAACGGTCTATCCGAACTCATTGACCTCTGGTCAAGCTCTACGACACCGTCCGTTAAAGCATCGGCACTTGCACACTTCAAACAAGACCTTGAAGCGTCGACGCTTGAATGGGTCGACAACCGGGCAAAGTCCAGAAAATATGCTGCTATTGCCCAAGAGTTGACCGAGTTTGAAGACGCACTGAAGTGAGCAAGGGGCAATTAGTACCTTGTGGAGGCCGATCTTGATCAACCCCGCGATGCACCTGGACCCGGATTGGCGATATCGCGGCAGGTTCCTGGGGGTATGATGATTTTTTACGGCAGATTTGGGTACTGGCCAGGTTCCAGGGAACAATTTTAAAATCGGCACTGGAAGCTTGGTGATTGCGTCACTCAGTCGGAGAAGGTAGAAATCGCTGTAATTTTTATAGTTGCCAAGAGAGTAAATTCGCCGGCTAGAGCTCTATTCTGCGTCAAAATTCTTCAGGAACCTGAATATAAACACTTTGGAGCCTGCCATCTACCTGCCGTGACCAATGTGGGTGGGTAAAATTTGGAAATCCAGCGCCACCAAGAAGAAAGGACTCAGAGCATTTCTACTCTAAGTCCTTGATTCATATGGTCGGTGTGAAAGG
>CAZBKX010000793.1:0-7348 GCA_964492535.1 uncultured Rhodoferax sp.
GTCAAAGTGGCGGTGGCGGAGGCAATCAGGCCTACTCGCGCCCGGCACCGGCGTCACGTCCCGCGCCACCCCCCCAGCGCCAAGCGCCGGCACCGGCGGCTGCACGGCCGTCGAGCGGCTTTGATGACATGGACGATGACATTCCTTTTTAGCACCTAGCCATAGTGATTCTGTAAACAAACCCCGGTAAGTCATTGACTTATCGGGGTTTTGTAATTTGTATAGCTTGCAACCCATGTACTACGCCGGCCAGAGGCCGATTTGATGCATAAATCAACTCGAGCTCACGGAATTGGGTCCGTGCCCCCCGTGGCACTGATAGCGCCCGGCAGCAGGCCAGCCTGCGCCAACAGGTCGCGCAGAGTGGCGTCTTCCAGCGCATAGACGCCGCGTGAGGCTCGCCAGACGAGTGCTTTTTCTTGCAAGGCCGTCAGCGCTTGTTGCACATTGGGAACGTCAGCCTTGGTCGCGGAGTTGGGGGCCCGGGTGTCCAGCAGGTCTTGGTAGGCGCCCATCGTGTCGGACTCAAAAGGGGCATAGGCTGGCCCCTGGCTGGCCAGCACGCACAATACGGCCGACTGCAAAGGTGTCAGGCTGTGAACGACACGCAGTTGCTCCGCGTTGCTGGCCTCGATTTGCTCTTCCACTGCGAGCGAAAAGCGCTCTGTCACCTCCTCTGGCTGCAAGTCAAAATCAAAACGCAGCGCGTCAGCGGCGGCGCCCAGCATCTCGGGGCGAAACGAGGCGCGCGCAAACAGCGCGTACACCACGTCAGGGTTCAGGGCAGCGGGCAGCCTGACCTGCTCGCAAAACCACTTAATGTAGTCTTGGCCCAAAGCGGGGAATTTGACCAAGGGGGCGCCGAAAAACGCCTGCTCTTTGCTGTTGCGCAGCATGGCCAGCTTGTCCTGGTTGGAGCCTGTGGCCACCACACGCAGCCCGTGGTGGCGACTGCTGTTGAGTTCGTCCCGGGCAGCCTTGAGGGCGAACAGGGCGTCTGAGCCACTCTCGGAGGTGATGGCGTGCTGGGCTTCGTCAATGATGAGCACAATGGTCTTTTGCGTCTCGTCCGACAAGGCCGCCAGGGCGCTGGAGAGGGACACGCCACCGGCGCCCCCGGCACCCGCAGCGAGGCCGACGCGGTCCAAAGAGAAGGACAGGCCGCCGACATTGACCTTGTCCATGCCGGATGAGCGCGCCAGTCGTGCCACCACCCCATCAAATTTGGCCAATTCAGCCCGCACAGCTGCAATGATGACCATGCCGGGATCGGCCTTGCGGTTCTCCCACAAGTCGGCATACAGCACCAGGGCGCCTTGGGCTTGCAGCGCGGGGCGCAGGTCTTCGCGCAAAAACGTGGACTTGCCGGTGCGCCTGGGCGCTGCCAGAAACAGGCCGGAGCTGGAGGCGGAGCCCGGAGCAACATGCAAAATTTTGTCGGCCATGTCGGTGGCAAGCCGGGTGCGATGGAAAAATTCTTGCATGGTGTTGGGCTTGTGGTGGTGAGCGGCTCGGCGCTAGCAGCGGGGTTTATAGCAAATTATAGTTTTCTATAGTTCTTTATATATTGACATTGAGTGCGCCTACTGAGCGCATTTCAGGGCGGGTTCTTGTGATTTGGCAAGCTGGGACCCAGCCAATGAGTTCAAGCTGCGAGATCAGACTCCGGACTTCCATCGCCCTGCAAAACCCGGCACGGCTCTGCGCCATGACGCAGCAGTTTGCCGGGCATCTTGTACGGTGGGGGGTATTCTTATATACTCCCCGTGGTATTTAACAAGGTCCCTCCATGAACTTATCTCGCCGCTTGATCTCGCTTGCATCTGTCCGGTCTGTGCGCTGCCTGCTGCCTTGGCTGGGCGCTTTGGCGGTCTCGGTCGCTTCAGCCCAGGCGCCGGTCCAGGTGCCCGTGGTGGCGGCGCAGGTTCGCTCGGTGGGCGTGGGGTTTGAGCTCGATGGCGTGATTCAGCCGGTCAAGCAAAGCACCGTGTCCGCGCAGGCGGGGGGGCGCATTGCGACTTTGGTGGTCAAGGCCGGTGACAAGGTGCGCGCCGGCCAGGTGCTGGCCACCATTGACGACCGCGAGGCCCAAACCGGCGTGCAGCGCAGCCAGGCCGAAGTGGCCCAGGCGCAGGCCGCGCTGCGCAATGCGCAAGCCAACTATGACCGCACCCGTGACCTGCAAAGCAAGGGCTTCGTGAGCGCCGCAGCCCTGGACACGGCCGACTCGCAACTCAAGGGCGCCTCGGCCGGGCGTGACCAGGCCGGTGCCGGTGCCCGCCAGGCGGCCCTGGCGCAGGGTTTTACCCGCGTGACGGCGCCGTTTGACGGCTGGGTGTTGCAGACGCACGCCGAGGCGGGTGATCTGGCCGTGCCCGGCAAGCCGCTGCTCACGCTCTATGCGCCGCTGCCGATTCGTGCGGTGGTGCAGGTGCCGGTGTCGCGCGCTGCCCAAGCGCAGACGGCCAATCAGGTGGAGGTGTTGATGCCCTCGTCAAACGGCTCGGCGCAGTGGATTCGCCCGGTGTCGCGCTCCAGCGTGCCCACGGCTGACCCGGTGTCGCAGACGATTGAATGGCGTCTGGAGCTGCCCCCCGAGGCCGCCAAGACCCTGTTGCCGGGCCAGCAGGTCAGTGTGCGTTTTGCCGCCGGCCAGGCCCAGCGCATGGTGGTGCCCTCCAGAGCGGTGCTGCGCCGGGGCGAGTTGACGGCGGTGTATGTGGCCTCAGGCAAAGGCTTTGTTCTCAAGGCCGTGCGCCTCGGGCCCGACCATGGCGCAGATGGCGTTGAGGTGGCCGTGGGCTTGACGGCCGGTGACCAGGTGGCGCTGGACCCGGTGCGGGCCGGTCTGGCTGGCGCCCAGCCGGCGCCAGCGGTGGCGTCCACGCCCGCTGCAGCAAAGTGAGCCCGCCATGAGCGACACAAATCAATTGGGTGTTTCCGGGCGCATTGCGCGCTCCTTTCAGTCCAACGCGCTCACGCCCTTGCTGGCGCTGGTCGCCTTGCTGATGGGCCTGTTTGCCGTGCTGGTGACCCCGCGCGAAGAAGAGCCTCAAATCAACGTGACCATGGCCAACGTGCTGATTCCCTTCCCGGGGGCCAGCAGTGTGGATGTGCAAAACATGGTGGCGCGTCCGGCCGAGCAGGTGCTGAGCCAGATTGCGGGCATCGAGCACACCTACTCGGTGGCGCGCCCTGGCCTGGCCGTGCTCACGGTGCAATTCAAGGTGGGCGTGCCGCGCACCGAGGCGCTGGTGCGTTTGTATGACGTGCTCAATGCCAACCAGGACTGGCTCCCGCGCGAGCTTGGCACGCTCAATCCCATCGTCAAGCCCAAGGGCATTGACGATGTGCCCGTGCTCGGCGTGACCCTGTGGAGCCGTGATGCCTTGCCCGCCTACGAGCTGGAGCGCGTGGCGCATGCCGTGGAGAACGAACTCAAAGGCGTGCCCGGCACGCGCGAGGTACAAACCATTGGCGGCCCCGGCCGCGCGGTCCATGTGTGGCTGGACCCCGTGCGCCTGCGTGAGCGCGGTGTGGACGTGGTGTCGCTCAAGCAGTCGCTGGCCGCCTCCAACTTTGGCATGCCCTCGGGCACCGTGCTTGATGCAGCGGCCCCATCGCCCCAGATGTTGACCGTGGAGACCGGTGAATTCCTGCGCTCCGAGCAAGACGTGGGTGACTTGGTGGTGGGCGTGAGTGGTGGCCGCCCGGTGTATTTGCGTGAGGTAGCCCGCATCGAGATGGGTGCCAAGCTGCCCCAGCGTTACGTCTGGTTCACACCGGGCAACTCCGCTGTGCAAGATACGGCCCCCGCTGCTGTGCCCGCCGGCGGCGTCTACCCCGCTGTCACGATCACGGTCACCAAGAAGCCGGGCGAGAACGCGGTCGACGTGTCACGCGCCGTGCGGGCGCGCATCGCGGCGCTGGCCAACACGGTGATTCCCGGCAACATCCAGGCCAGCATCACGCGGGACTATGGCGAGACCGCCGCCGAGAAGGCCAACAAACTGATCCAGAAGCTGGCCTTTGCCACCGGCTCTGTGATCTTGCTGGTGGGGTTTGCTTTGGGCCGCCGGGAGGCCGTGATTGTGGGCGCCGCCGTGATCTTGACGCTCACCGCCACCCTGTTTGCCTCCTGGGCCTGGGGCTTCACCTTGAACCGGGTGTCGTTGTTTGCGCTGATTTTTTCGATCGGCATTTTGGTGGATGACGCCATTGTGGTGGTGGAGAACATCCACCGGCATCAAAAGCTCACGCCCCATGCCTCGCTCAAAGACATCATTCCCCGCGCGGTGGACGAGGTGGGTGGCCCCACCATTCTGGCCACGCTCACTGTCATTGCCGCCTTGCTGCCCATGGCCTTTGTGTCGGGTTTGATGGGCCCCTACATGAGCCCGATCCCGATCAACTCCAGCCTGGGCATGGCCTTGTCACTGGCCATTGCCTTCACGGTCACACCCTGGCTGGCTTTGAAGTTGATGAAGTCGCATGACCCCGCTGCCGACAGCCATGCGACAGCCACACCCACCGGGCTGGGCCCCAAACTGCAAACCTTGTTCACCCGCGTGCTCACGCCGTTTCTCAACAGCGCGCGCAAGCGCTGGTTGCTGCTGGCCGGCATTCTGGTGGCGCTCATGCTGTCGGTCGGGCTGACGATGGTGCAGTGGGTGGTCATGAAAATGCTGCCCTTTGACAACAAGAGCGAGTTCCAGGTGGTGGTAGACATGCCCGCCGGCACGCCACTGGAAAACACGGCCGCTGCGCTGCACGAACTCGGTGCCTTTTTGGCCAAGCAGCCCGAGGTGCTGAACCTGCAGGCCTACGCCGGCACCGCCTCGCCCATCACCTTCAACGGCCTGGTGCGCCAGTACTACCTGCGCGCCGAGGCTGAGCAGGGTGACCTGCAGGTCAATCTGGTGGATAAAAAACACCGCCATGAACAAAGCCACGCCATTGCGCAGCGCCTGCGCCCCGAGCTGGAGCAAATAGGCCAGCGCCACCTGGCGCGCATCAAGGTCGTGGAGGTGCCGCCCGGCCCGCCTGTGATGTCGCCGCTGGTGGCCGAGGTCTATGGCCCTGACGAGGCCGGTCGCCAACAGGTGGCCGAGCGCGTGGCCAAGGCTTTTGCCGGCACGCCCGACATTGTGGGCATCGACACCTCGGTCAAGGAAAACGCACCGCGTGCTTACCTGCGCGTGCGCCGCCAGCGGGCGGAGTCTCTCGGCATTCCGGTGGCGGTGGTAGCGCAAACGGCGGCCATGGCCTTGTCGGGGTCCGATGCTGCGTACCTGCACGACGGCCAGTCCAAATACCCGGTGCCGGTACGCCTGCAGTTGCCTTTGCAGTCCCAGGTCGGGCTGGACGCCTTGCTGGCCATGCCGCTGCGCGCGGCCAATGGCCAGATGGTGCCTTTGAGCGAACTGGTGCAAGTGGAGCGCGGCGTGATCGACAAGCCGCTGTTCACCAAAGACCTGCAAGGCGTGAGCTATGTGTTTGGCGACATGGCCGGCCAACTCGACTCCCCCTTGTACGGCCTGTTTTCCATTCGCAGCCGCCTTATCCAAGCCGCGTTGCCGGGCACCGGTGAGATGGGCGAATACTGGATTCGCCAGCCGGCGGACCCCTACCGCCAATACGCCATCAAGTGGGACGGCGAGTGGCAAATTACCTATGAAACTTTCCGCGACATGGGCGCTGCGTATGGCGTGGGCCTGATCCTGATTTACCTGCTGGTGGTGGCGCAGTTTCGCAGTTACCTCACGCCGCTGGTCATCATGGCGCCGATTCCTTTGACCATCATTGGCGTGATGCCGGGCCACGCCCTGACCGGGGCGCAGTTCACGGCGACCTCCATGATCGGCATGATCGCGCTGGCCGGCATCATCGTGCGCAACTCCATCCTGCTGGTGGATTTCATTGAGCTGCAGGTGCGCGAGGGCATGGCGTTCAAAGACGCGGTGGTGCAGTCTGCCGCCGTGCGCGCCCAGCCCATTGCGCTGACCGGGCTGGCGGCCATGATTGGGGCGTTTTTCATCCTGGATGACCCCATTTTCAATGGCCTGGCGGTCACCCTGATCTTCGGTATTTTGGTCTCCACCCTGCTCACGCTGGTGGTGATTCCGGTGCTGTATTACGCCTTGTTCCGCAAGCGTATGGAGGCGCTGCCCAACTGACCCGAGTTCTCTTGTTGTTTTTATTTTTTAAGGAGTTATTGCCATGACCGTTCAACGTTACATCCTCGTGTTTGCCGGCCTTTTCATCATGATTTCCCTCGCCTTGGGTGTGGAGGGCAGCCCGCTGTTTGTCAGCAAATGGGCGCTGGCGTTTACCGCCTTTGTGGGGGCCAATTTGTTTCAGTCGGGCTTCACCAACTTTTGTCCGCTGGGCATCATTCTCAAGAAGCTGGGTGTGCCTGAGTCCAAAATTGGCTGCGCCAACTGAGGCCGGGTCAGCATGAGCGAATCCACCATCCACGTCCGGTTGCAGCAAAAGCAGGACTACCAGTTTGACATCCACTTTGGTGGTGCGGTGCCCGTCCTCACGGGGGATGAGCCTGCGCCGCTGGGAGCAGGCCAGGGTCCGTCGCCCGTGCAGTTGCTCGCGGCCGCCGTGGGCAACTGCCTGTCGGACTCGTTGCTGTTTGCCTTGCGCAAATTCAAGCAGGCGCCTGAGCCCATCACCTGCGATGTGACCGCCGAGGTGGGGCGCAATGCCGAGGAGCGCATGCGCGTGTTGGGTATTCGGGCGGTCTTGACCGTGGGTGTGCCCGCCGCCTCGCTGGAGCATCTGGACCGGGTGCTGAGCCAGTTTGAGTCTTACTGCACCGTCACGCAAAGTGTTGGGCAAGGCATACCCGTCAACGTGCAAGTGTTTGATGCCTTGGGTGTCCATCTGAAGTAACTTCAAGAGATGCCAGGAGATCGCCATGACCGCATTGACCGACGTCACCGCCCGCACCGAGGTGCTGAACCGCCTGCGCCGGGCCGAAGGCCAGATTCGCGGCGTGCAGCGCATGATCGAAGAGGGCGACAGCTGCCAGAAGATCAGCCAGCAGTTCTCAGCCGTGCGCAAGGCGCTCGACAGCACCTACCTGCGCATGACCATGTGCTTCATGGAGCAGGAGCTGCAAAGTTGCCTGCAACCTGACGCCACCCAAAAGGAAGGCCTGGACCGGATGATGAAAGACATGCAAGCCCTGCTGGCCCGCCTGGGGTGAGGGGTTGTGAGCGGTTTTAAGCGGTTTTGGCAGGTTTGAGGGGTCTGGGGGCTATTTTTAAGCCTTTTGGGTCTCTGTCCGGCAGGTTTAATAGGTAGCTTGCTATTGTTTTAATTCTCCGGGCCCCTG
>CAZBKX010000794.1:0-2847 GCA_964492535.1 uncultured Rhodoferax sp.
TCGCCACGCACGGCTCGGGCGAAGGGGTCAAGCAGGAGCTTTTTAGGGTTAAACCGGCTTCCAGCCGGCGTTTTGCCCGGGCCATGGGCACAAAAACCATAGCATATCCCCGCACCCAGCCCGGCCAGGAAACCGTGCCAGACCCCCTCGGTGCACGCAGGTAAATCAAAACGCGCAATTTCCAGATCACCTTGAGCGTCGAACAGGCACAACTCCATGCGCTGCGCATGAAGCGAATGGACCGCAAAATTCACCCCGCTGCAGCCACCATGAACCATGCAACAAGCCCCCAGCGGCCAGGACTGACCGAGGTCACATGACAGCACAGAAGGGTCGGCAGTCGCCATGATTCAGGGGGCTCGATGAGACTCCAGCCACAGCACGCCCAAAGGCGGCAGGCTCACCACTAACGAAGCGGGCTGCCCTTGCCAGGGCACCAACTGAGCCATTGCTTTGGCAGCTTCAGGTGGCTGGTGCGCCTGACCAGGCCCGACCCCACTGCCGCCATAGTCCGTTGAATCCGTGTTGAGCACCGCTCGCCACTCTCCCCCTTGCGGCACGCCAAGGCGGTAGCCATGGCGCACCACCGGGGTCAGATTGCAGGCCACGACCATCTGTTGGTCAGCCAGATGTCCATGACGCGCGAAGCTGAAAATGGAATGCGCACGATCGTTCACCTCGATCCAGCAAAATCCGCCGGGTTCATCGTCACGAGCATGAAGCGCCGGGCGACTGCGGTAGAGGTGATTGAGGTCGCGCACCAGGCGCTGAATGCCTGCGTGATCGGGGTTGTCGAGCAGGCCCCAATCCAGCTCTGCATCGTGATTCCACTCCCGCACCTGAGCCAGCTCAGCGCCCATGAAGAGCAGCTTGCGGCCTGGCTGCGCATACATCAGCGCATACAAAGCGCGCAAGTTGGCGCGCTTCTGCCAAGGATCACCCCACATCTTGCCGTACAAGGAACCCTTGCCGTGTACGACTTCATCGTGGGACAGCGCCAACACGAAGTGCTCGTTATAGGCGTACATCAGGGCAAAGGTTATTTGGTCGTGGTGATGGGAGCGGTGTACTGGATCAAGCCCAAAATAGGCCAGGGTGTCGTGCATCCATCCCAAATTCCATTTGTAATTGAACCCCAACCCGCCATTCCAAGGTGGCGCCGTGACACCAGGATACGCCGTGGACTCCTCCGCCACAGTGATGGCGCCAGGCGCTTCCTGCCCGAGGACACGGTTGACCTCCCGTAAAAAATTGATAGCCTCATAATTTTCTCGACCGCCATCACGGTTGGGTATCCATTCTCCCTCCAGGCGACTGTAATCGCGGTACAACATGGAGGCCACGGCATCTATCCGCAGTCCGTCTACACCATAACGCTCAACCCAAAACAGCGCATTTCCGATCAGAAAATTGCTGACCTCATGGCGGCTGAAGTTGTAGATCAGCGTGTGCCAATCCCGGTGAAAACCTTCGCGCGGATCCTCGTGCTCGTAAAGATGCGTGCCATCAAAACGTGCCAAGGCGTGAGCGTCGTCGGGAAAATGGGCAGGCACCCAATCCAGCAGAACCTTCAGACCTGCTGCGTGGGCGGATTCGACAAAATTCCGAAATGATTCGGGGCTGCCATAGCGAGCGCTCGGCGCGTAAAGACCGGTCGGTTGGTATCCCCAGGAGCCATAGAAAGGATGCTCGCTGACAGGCATGAGCTCCAGGTGCGTAAACCCCATGTCAACCACGTAAGGAATCAGGGTGCGAGCCAGATCGTGCCAGTCCGGCAAGTGACCATCCGAACGCCGCCACGAACCCACATGGACCTCATAGATGCTGATGGGCGCTGCTAGCGCATTCGCACGCTCGCGCTCACCAGTCGGCATCACCATCGGCTCTGGCAGTTGCGTCACGATTGCGGCGTGACCACTGCCCTGCTCGGTGCGCAGGGCATATGGATCAGTCTTTAAAACGAGCGAACCGTCCGACCCCGTGACGGCAAACTTGTACAGCGCCCCGACAGCAACACCCGGCACGAATACCTCCCACACACCACTTCCGCCGTGCTGGCGCATCACATGCTGGTTTGGGTCCCAATGGTTGAAATCACCCACTGCCGCCAGTTGGCGGGCATTGGGCGCCCAAACGGCAAAAGCTGTGCCGCCAATGCCACGCCGGATGCAAGGGTGGGCTCCCAGCTTGCTCCACGGCCGCAAATGCTTGCCAGAGGCGAGTAACCAAAGGTCAGTCGCGCCCAGCCAGGGTTCCGTCAAAAGAGCATCTGCAGTACTTGTCGACATGGCGCTGTGGCACCGTTGGTAGTAAAAATACACATCACCAATTTAAGCTTGCCTGACCCGGGATGCCAGCCACACAAGGAGTAAAACAGGTAACCCCATCAGGGCTGTTCCCACAAAGAAATACGAGTAGCCGAATGCATCCACATACCGCCCCGAATAACCTGCAAGGAATTTTGGCAGCAGCATCATCATAGAACTGAACAAGGCGTACTGCGTAGCAGAGTAGTTGATATTTGTCAAGCTTGAGAGATATGCAATAAAAGCTGCAGTAGCGATGCCGCCGGCCAGGTTGTCGGCCGATATGACAACGATCAGTGCCGTGACATCATGACCACGCAAGCTGAGGCCTGCAAACAACAAATTGGTCGCCGCGCTCAGCACCGCGCCCAGCATCAACACCCGCATGACACCCAGCCGCATCGACAGAACGCCCCCGACAAACGCGCCAACCAGCGTCATGATGACGCCATACACCTTGGTCACGCCAGCGACTTCGTCCTTGGTGTAGCCCATATCCACATAAAAGGGGTTGGCCATGATGCCCATGACCACGTCACTG
>CAZBKX010000795.1:0-2279 GCA_964492535.1 uncultured Rhodoferax sp.
CACTGGCGCGGCTGCTGATCAGGATGAGTTGGCCGCTCCACTGGCGGGCAAACACCTCGGCCGGCTCGATGGTGGGGCGGGTGCCGGGGGTGCTGGAGACGTCCTGCCACAACACGCGCTGGCCGTCGCTTTGGGCGAGGATGACCAGGCGCAGGGAGGTATCGGCTGCGCCGTCCCCCGGTCGCATGAGGGCCAACGCCGGCAAGGGGGTCAGGGCCAGGCGCTCGACGCTGGTGCGCGTGAGTTTGGCTTTGAGGCCCAGGTGCCGGGCGGCGCGCAGCACATCCGAAGTGGTGAGCGGCTCATTGGCTGTCAGGCCCAGCTGGTGGGCCAGCGTAGCCGGGTCGGCGGCAATCTGGTGCAGGCGGGCCACGGCACACAGGGCGACCAAGGGGGCCAGGGCATCGGTATCAGGGGGAGACGTCTCTGACCTGGCCCCGCCAGGCACTGGGTCTGGATGCTTGTGAGCAGTTTTTGCTCCACTCGTTGCCAATACGCTTGAATTCACCGTCACACGCTCGCCCTCCCACATAGCCCCGGTAGCCCAGGGGCTGGTTTTAATTGGGGCGGACTGTATCAGGGCCACACCGTGTGGCGTGCCCCGCTGTGTGAAACATTGGCACTCGGCGCCCACGCATTGGGCGTGAGGTGAGCGGTTTGCGGCCCTGGATCAGACGCAGGGGCCCGGAGAATCTAAAACAATAGCACGCTACCTATTAAACCTGCCGGCCAGAGACCCAAAAGGCTTAAAAATAGCCCCCCAGACCCCTCAAACCTGCAACAACCGCTCACAACCCCTCACCACAGGCGGGCCAGCAGGGCTTGCATGTCTTTCATCGTCCGGTCCAGGCCCTCTTTTTGGGTGGCGTCAGGTTGCAGGCAACTTTGCAGCTCCTGCTCCATGAAGCACATCGTTGTGCGCAGGCGGTTGTCCGCCTCCCGCTTCGACCTACTGCCAGTTCGCCGCCATCACCGGGCTCAGGCTGGCTGCGTAGCTGGCCGACAGCGTGGTCTGCCCCGCCGCCGGGGGCGCAAACCCGGCCATCGCACTCACGAGGTTTTGCACCTGACTGTCCAGCAGCGTCTTGCCGTCGCTGGTCTTGAACTGCTCGACATGGTATTGGCTGCCCAGGTACCAGTTGGTCAGCGTGAGTTTGTCGCTGGTGCCAATGATGCTCACTTGCAGGTTGTTGCCGGTTTTGACGAACCAGAGTTGATCCTTGGTGATGCCGGCCTCAAACCGTGCCACATCGGTGTTGCCCGCTGTGGCGTCGTTCTCAGTGATGGTGTCGGCTCCATAACCCCGGCCCAGTTTGTAGGTGTCGTTGCCCGTGCCACCTGCCAGACTATCGGCCCCCGCCTTGCCGTCCAGGGTGTCGTTGCCTGCATTGCCCGTGAGCGTATTGGCGCCACTGTTGCCCGTGAGCACATTGTTAAGCGTGTTGCCGGTGCCGTTGATGGCGGTGGTGCCTGTGAGGGTGAGGTTTTCTACGTTGGCCGCCAGGGTCCAGGCGATGGCGCTTTGCACGGTATCGGTGCCTGCGCCAGCAGCTTCAGTCGTGGTGTCGCCCGTGCCCACCACGTAAGTGTCGTTACCCGCCCCGCCCGTGAGCACATTGGCCGCGCTGTTGCCGCTGAGTATGTTGTCTAAGGCATTGCCCGTGGCGTTGATGGCGGTGGTGCCGGTCAAGGTCAGGTTTTCTGCGTTGGTGGTGAGGGTGTAGCTGATGCTGCTTTGCACTAGGTCGGTGCCTTCATTCAAGTTCTCAGTCACCACGTCGGCCACATTGTCCACCACGTAGATGTCGTTACCTAGGCCTCCAGCCATGGTGTCGGCACCGGTGCCGCCGTCCAATGTGTTGTTAGCAGTATTTCCAGTGAGCACATTGTTCAAGGTATTACCTGTGCCATTCACCGCAGCTGTGCCGGTAAGGGTCAAGTTCTCCACATTGGTAGCCAGCGTCCAGGTCATGTTGCTCTGCACCGTGTCGGTACCACCATTGGCGGCTTCTATCGTGGTGTCCCCCGTGCCCACAATGTAGGTGTCCTTGCCGGCACCGCCGGTAAGCACATTGGCGCCACTGTTGCCCGTGAGCACATTGTCAATCGTGTTGCCGGTTCCGTTGATGGCGGTGGTGCCTGTGAGGGTGAGGTTTTCAACGTTGGCTGCCAGGGTATGGGTCACGCTGGACTGCACCAGGTCTGTTCCTGCATTCAGACTCTCCACCACCACGTCACCCACGTTGTTGACAACGTAAGTGTCGTTGCCTGCCAGGCCA
>CAZBKX010000796.1:0-1685 GCA_964492535.1 uncultured Rhodoferax sp.
ACCGTGGTGCACCTCGGCCCGTGGCTGCTCGAGCGTCAGCTCGACGCAGTCGCCGGCAAGATGCTGCAGAAGTCGCTCGAAGACAAGGGCCTCAAATTCCTGCTCGAAAAGCAGACCGAGATGCTGATCCAGGGCGAATCCGGTCGCGTCGCCGCCATCCGTTTCAAGGACGGCATGCAGATCCCCGCCGACCTCGTCGTCATGGCCGCGGGTATCCGTCCCAACTATGCGCTGGCCGAAGCGTCCGGCATCTACTGCAACCGCGGCATCGTGGTGAATGACACGATGCAGACCTACGATCCCAAGGTCTATGCGGTCGGCGAATGCGTCAGCCACCGTGGCATCGCCTATGGCCTCGTCGCCCCGCTCTTCGAGCAGGCCAAGGTTGCCGCCAACCATCTGGCCGGCTACGGCATCGGTCGCTACACCGGCTCGGTGACCTCGACCAAGCTGAAGGTGACCGGCATCGACCTGTTTTCGGCCGGCGATTACATGGGTGGCAAGGACACCGAGGAAATCATCCTCAACGACCCGTCCGGCGGCGTGTACAAGAAACTGGTGATCAGGGACAACAAGCTGGTCGGC
Organism: uncultured Rhodoferax sp.; assembly: GCA_964492535.1. Taxonomy (GTDB): domain Bacteria; phylum Pseudomonadota; class Gammaproteobacteria; order Burkholderiales; family Burkholderiaceae_C; genus Rhodoferax. Next base: position 586 of record CAZBKX010000796.1, read on the forward strand.
GGCGTCATGTACGGCGATACGGCCGACGGCCCGTGGTATTTCCAGTTGCTAAAGGACGGCCGCGATATCCACGACATCCGCGACCAGTTGATCTTCGGCCAGTCGCTGGTCGGCGACGTCGGCCACGCCGGCAACAGCAAGGCGGCCTTGATGGCCGACAGCGCCGAGGTTTGCGGCTGCAACGGCGTTTCCAAGGGCGCCATCGTCAAGGCGATCAAGGAGAAGGGTCTCTTTACGCTCGACGAGGTCAAGAAGCACACCAAGGCGGCGTCTTCATGCGGTTCCTGTGCCGGGCTGGTCGAGCAGATCCTGGCGTCGACCATCGGCGGCGCCTACGCGCCGGCCGCTTCCGACAAGAAGCCGGTCTGCGCCTGTACCGATCATTCGCACAAGATGGTGCGCGACGCCATCCTCAACCAGCACCTGACCAGCAAGGAAGCCGTCTTCAAGGCGCTTGAATGGCAGACCCCGAACGGCTGCGACAAGTGCCGCCCGGCGGTAAACTACTACCTGATTTCGACTTGGCCGCACGAAGCCAGGGACGATCCGCAGTCGCGCTTCATCAACGAGCGCGCCCACGCCAACATCCAGAAGGACGGCACTTTTTCGGTCGTGCCGCGCATGTGGGGCGGCCTGACGACGCCGAACGAACTGCGCGCCATCGCCGACGCCGCCGAGAAGTACAACGTGCCGACCGTGAAAGTCACCGGCGGTCAGCGTATCGACCTGCTTGGCGTCAAAAAGGAAGACCTGCCGAAGATGTGGGCCGACCTCAACGCCGCCGGCATGGTTTCCGGCCATGCCTACGGCAAGTCGATCCGCACCGTGAAGACCTGCGTCGGCGCCGAGCACTGCCGTTTCGGCACGCAGCTGGCGATGTCGATGGGCGTCAAGCTGGAGAAGATGCTGTTCGACATGTACGCGCCGCACAAGGTCAAGTTGGCCGTTTCCGGCTGCCCGCGCAACTGCGCCGAAGCCGGCATCAAGGACGTCGGCATCATCGGCGTCGATTCCGGCTACGAGATCTACATCGCCGGCAATGGCGGCATCAAGACCGAGGTCGCGCAGTTCCTGTGCAAGGTGAAGAGCGACGAGGAGGT
>CAZBKX010000797.1:0-1639 GCA_964492535.1 uncultured Rhodoferax sp.
TTGGGATGACGTTCAAACCTTTGACGGACGCCCTTGGCGAGGAATTGTTGACGTCGTATCTGGCGGGTTTCCTTGCCAAGACATCAGTTCAGCAGGACGCGGAGCCGGGATTGATGGAGAGAAATCCAGCATGTGGAAACACATGGCGCGAATCATTGGGGAGGTACGACCGCGATACGCATACATTGAAAACAGCCCAATGCTCACTCTTCGAGGACTCAACGTTGTCCTCGCCGACCTTGCCGCGCTGGGGTTTGATGCGGAGTGGGGAGTTGTTTCGGCAGCAGACGTTGGTGCCCCCCATCGCCGAGACAGAATCTGGATTGTTGCCAGCGCGCAGCTATTTGATACCGACACCGACAGCGTCCCCAGATGCCCCGAATCACGGCAGCAACAGCCACGGCCCCCACAATCTTTTGGAGGTTGCCCAGACGGGTTGGAAGCCGGGAATGATGTGGCCCACGCCCACCAGCACACTGGGCACCAACGGCGGGCAGGTGACGCCGAGCAAGGGGCGAGAAGGCGGGACGCTGATCGAAGCACTGAGCGCCCGAACGCTGTGGCCGACGCCATGCGCGAACGAAACGGGAGAGAACCCAGAGAAGTTAATAGAGCGAATGAAGAAGTATGGACGGACAGGTTCGGCTGTTCACATGAAGCTATCAACCAAAGTTCAGATGTGGCCAACGCCGACAGCACACAACGCGAAGGAAACAAATGCGCCAAGCGAGAGCAACCTACACACTCCAACACTTGCGGCCCAAGCTGGTGGCGCGCTGAACCCGACGTGGGTCGAGTGGCTCATGGGGTGGCCGCTAGGGTGGACAGACTTAAAGCCATTGGAAATGGACAAGTACCAGCAGTGGCTGCAACAGCATGGGGTTTACTAAATGAAACTCCGTGACTACCAACAACGCACCCTCGACCAGCTTTATAGCTGGTTTGAGAAAAACAAAACCGGCAACCCCTGCCTAGTGCTGCCTACGGGCAGTGGCAAAAGCCACATCATCGCGGCCCTGTGTAAGGAGGCAATCCAGAACTGGCCAGAGACTAAGGTCCTGATGCTCACGCATGTGAAGGAGCTGATAGCGCAGAACGCTGAGAAGCTGCGCCAGCACTGGCCAGACGCGCCACTGGGCATCTACTCCGCGGGGCTGGGGATGAAGCACTTAGGCGAGGCGATTACCTTTGGTGGGATCCAAAGCCTTCGCACAAAGTCTGACCTAATAGGCTTTGTTGATATCGCGATTATTGACGAGTGCCACCTGATTTCGACCAAGGACGAAGGCGGCTACCGCAACCTGTTGGGCGAACTGCTGGAAATTAACCCCAAGCTGCGAGTAATCGGCCTAACTGCTACGCCTTACCGCCTAGGTCACGGCTACATCACCGAGAACGGCGGCCTTTTTGATGCGCTAATCGAGCCAGTAAAGCTCAAAGAGCTAATCGAGGGCGGTTACCTGGCGCCACTACAAAGCAAGCAAACCGACACCGAGTTGAGCGTGGAAGGCGTGCATCAAAAGGGCGGCGAGTACATTGAGAGTGAGCTACAGGCCGCGGTGGACACGGAAGACCAGAACGTAGGCGTAGTGGATGAAGTCATCGCCCGCGCTGGTGAGCGCAAGGCTTGGCTGTTTTT
>CAZBKX010000798.1:0-1799 GCA_964492535.1 uncultured Rhodoferax sp.
CCGAGTAATCCCGGTAGCCGGTATCGGGGGACTCCAGGGTGCGTGCCATCAGGGCGCGCACCTCCGCCTTCAGCGCCGCCTCGCTGAGTTGCCCATCCACCACGCGGCGCAGGGTCGCCAAGGTGTCCTGCTGGCGTCGCAGCACGTCGCGGTAGCGCCATTCGACATCGAACTTCGAGGTGGCCAGGGCGGTGCGCAGCACGGCCAGTTGCGGTTCTTCCAGGCGGCCATACAGCATCTCTGCCCGATCCACCAACTGCTTTTGGCGCCGGGCGATGCGCTCGGACGGGCTGCCCTCCATCCATTCGGCGCGCCACTTCTTGTTGTGTTTCTCGAACTGTTGCGTCAGGTGTGTGAGTTGCTCTGTCCTGGTGCTTTGTGCCAGGGTGATCAGGCTGGGTTCGGCCTGGTTCAGCAGGCTCTGAAACCGGACCTTGAGCCCGTCACCCAATTCGCACGCCTGATCTGGCGTCACATTGGCAGGTGCCAGGCGGCGCAGGTTCTCCAGCGCACCAATATACAAGGGCAACTCATTCTGTCGATGCCAGTCGTGCAGCGTGGCCAGGTCGGCCCGCAACCTCGATGACTGCGCATCGCCCAAGTCCAGGTAGCTGTCGAGCCACCAGTAGCTCAAATCCGGTGCGTTGTTGTAGGCCAGCTTGACCGCGCTGCAACCGGTGAGCACCACCGCTGTGGCGAGCGCCAGAAGGGCGCTGCTAAGATGAAAAGACCTTAAATGCCGCAAGATTCGGCGAATGGAAATAAACATGACAGAACACTCAAAAGTCGTCCCCTTTGCCGGGGCCGTGGATGTGGTGATCATGGCCGCGGGCAAGGGCACGCGCATGAAAAGCAAGCTGCCCAAAGTGTTGCATCTTTTGGCCGGGCGCGCTTTGCTGCAGCATGTGGTGGACACGGCTGGCGCGCTGGCAGCCCGCCAAGTGGTGCTGATCACTGGGCATGGTGCTACGGAAGTTGAAGGTGTCATATCAAACAACACGCCGGCCACAGCCGGGTTTAGCCTTGAATTTGTGCGCCAGGAGCCCCAGCTTGGCACCGGGCACGCGGTGCAGCAGGCCTTGCCGGTGCTGCGGGATGACGGCATGGTGGTGGTGCTCTCGGGCGATGTGCCTTTGACGCAGGCCGACACCTTGCGTGACCTGATTGCTGCCTGCGGTGGCGACAAACTGGCGCTCCTGACCATTGATTTTGCCGACCCCACCGGCTACGGGCGCATCGAGCGCCGGGGCGAGGTGGTGCAGGCCATCGTGGAGCACAAAGACGCCAGCCTCGAGCAGCGCGCCATTCGGGAGGTGTACAGCGGCATCATGGCCGTGCCGGCCGCCCGGCTCAAGCCGTGGCTGGCGCGCCTAAGCAACCAGAACGTGCAGGGCGAGTACTACCTGACCGACATCGTCAAGTTCGCTGTGGCTGACGGTGTGCCGGTGGTGGCGCACAAGATCATGGATGCCGTGCAGGTGGCCGGTGTCAACAGCCCCGTGCAACTGGCCGAGCTGGAGCGCGCGTTTCAGACGCGCCAGGCCCTGCGGTTCATGGAGCAGGGCGTGCGCCTGGCCGACCCGGCACGGTTTGATGTGCGCGGGGAGTTGACCTGTGGTCAAGACGTGTCGATTGACGTGAACTGTGTGTTTGAGGGCACCGTGTCGCTGGGCGACGATGTGAAGATTGGCGCGAATTGCGTCATTGCCAACGCCACCATTGCCGCCGGCGCTGTCATTCACCCGTTCACCCACATTCAGGGCGGGAAGATAGGCACCAAGGATGCCGTGGAGGTGGGG
>CAZBKX010000799.1:0-1785 GCA_964492535.1 uncultured Rhodoferax sp.
GCTCAGAAGCACCTCTTTATCGAGACCCTGGAAACACGCAACTCAGACAGCCTTGACTTCCATGACGTCTCGGTCTGGGGGGTGCGCAGCGCCCTGGAAGCAGCCTTTAAAGCCGGGGTTGAGTTGGGTGCATCCATGCCAAAACCGACTGAGTCGGAGATTGGCAACACATAAACAAATCACGACAAGCCAAGCAGAAAAAGCTTGGCTTGTCTTGCCAACAGCGCGTTCATCACATCGTCTTAACAACCACCACGAAGGAGCCTCAAATGAGCACCATTTCATTGACCGCCACCCAGCAGAGCATGCTGGCCCATGCCATCCATCACACTGAAGGCCGCATCGACTGGTTTCCAGAAAACATCAAAGGCGGCGCACGCCAGAAAGTGTTGCAAGGACTTTTCAATCGCGCCTTGATCACGCCACATGGGTCAGACTGGCTGGTCGCCGCCGAGGGCTACGACGCGTTGGGGTGCGCCAGACCCACTGCTTGCAGCATCGCACCAGACCAAGAACTTGACGCAGCCGTGGCGCAGGCTGAGGCAACGTGGGCGCAAGGTGTAGATACCAACGAGTCAGCGCCAGCAGCTCAAGCCGAATCAGGCGAAGTCGCCATCGAAACCGGAACCGAAACACAAGTCGACCAGCACGACAACGCCACAGGCTGCGAAGAACGCCCGGCTGGCACTGATGCACCAGCAACTGAAATCGACGCGACACAGGGCCAGCCCTTGCCAGCGGCAGCGCCAGCCGAACAGCCCATTACGAAGGCCATCCGCACCCGAGAGCACAGCAAGCAGGCCACCATCATCGGGATGCTCCAACGCGTCGAGGGTGCCACCATTGCCCAGATCTGCGAGGCAACCGGCTGGCAAGCGCACACCGTGCGAGGCACCTTTGCCGGAGCGATCAAGAAGAAACTGGGCATGACCATCACATCAGACAAGACGCAAGGTGGCGTGCGCACCTACCGCGTTGTGGCATCGACAGATGAATTGCTGGCTTGATCGGATGTATGGACTGGGTGCGCAAATTTGCGCACCCAGATTGATTCAAAAAAATGATGCGAATTGACTTGGCTTCTCAAGCGAACAGCGTCTTCATAGAGGTGTCGCGATTGACGACGAACCTTTAGGAAAAACGCAATGACCACCATGACCATCACCATCGAGCGCACACCGCGCACCGTCCAACTTGGCACCGCCACCCTCCAAACCGAGGAGTTGAGTGTCTCCTTGCCCTTTGCCCGCAAGCCTTGCGACCTGAGCGAACTCGGCGGCGGGACACCTTCCAAAGTGCTGGTCACCGAAACCCGCGAGATGAGCACCACAGAATTTGATGAGTTTGCCGCCAACCTGCTGCGTTCACGCCCCTGGCTCAACGGACGGGGTGGCACCACACGCGAAGGCACCCTTTGCGTCGAGGTCAGCGCACCGGGTCGCCCCTACCTTTATATCAACCCCGAAGGCGGTGACTACGCCCGCTACGTGGCACGTCTCGGATAAGCAAATTGATTGAACAAGAAGCCAAATTGACTTGGCTTCTCAATCAAACAGCGCGTTACTAGAGGCATCGCAACAGACCAAACGGAAGAACGACATGACCAACGCAACACAAACCATCGCCTCCCAAAACGAATGCTGGGGCTTTTGGGGCACCATGAACGAGCACGCCACAGCCGCATGGCCCATCGCCTCCACAGCGATTGCCACCGCCACAGGGTGCGAACCTGAACAAGTCAGAGCCTTTCTGGACAGCCGCCACGGACGCCACTTTGCAGACGAT
>CAZBKX010000800.1:0-5082 GCA_964492535.1 uncultured Rhodoferax sp.
ACGTCAATTTGAAATTTATTGTTTGTGTTTTTTCTTTTTGTAGTCCCCCCCTATCCCCCCAACCCCCTTTCCACCCCCGCCGGGGCGGAAAGGGGGAGCTTCATTTAACCGCGCGCTACGGGACCGGCGCTACAGGGGTAGGTTGCCAACGTGCCTGGTAGATTGAGATTTCAGGGGCTGAGTTCCGAGCGCCGGAGCGGTGAAGTTATGGAACAAGACTGGGCTCAAAACCGGAACTGGAGCAGGTGAAGGTGCAGAGGCAGACAACACAACGCGACGCGACGCGACGCGACGGCCTATGAGTGATTGACAAAGGCCCCTCCGGCGTTCGGAACTCGCCCCAGGAAATCTTGCCGCACCACTCAAGCTGGCAACCGACCCCCCTTAATTCCGCTACCGGCGCGACAAATTCAAATATGGCTCCCCCTTTCCGCCCCGGCGGGGGTGGAAAGGGGGTTGGGGGGATAGGGGGGGGACTACAAAAAGCAAAAAACCAAAAACCTCCCAGCCCCACCCCACAAGCAAAGTGAGAAATGCCTTCAACGACAGGAGAAAGGGCCTTCAGAACAAGGCCAAAGAAAACTTAATCCGCCTGCTTACGCAAAAACGCAGGAATCTCGAAGTCATCCATCCCGCCGGAAGCCAGCGCATCCACCTTAGCCGCCGCCTGCCTGCGGTCGCGCGTGCGCCAGACGCTGGGGGTCGCCATCGAACCGTAGTCCGGCTGAGCTGAGCCCGACGACCCAATCGCGCCGCCCATGGTTCCCGACGACACAGCGCTGTTGCCCGAACCATTCATCCCGGGCACATGAAACGGCACGTTGTCCGTCCCGGTGCGCAGCACCTGCAGCGGAGGCGCCATGCGACGGACACCCTGACGGCTCAGGCCGGTGGCCACCACGGTCACGCGGATCTCGTCACCCAGGTTGTCATCGTAGGCCGTACCGTAGATCACATGGGCGTCGGGCGAAGCGTAGGCGCGGATGGTGTTCATGGCCAGCTTGGACTCGGCCAGTTTCAAGGAGCCCTTGGCGGCGGTGATCAGCACCAGCACACCCTTGGCGCCAGAGAGGTCAATGCCCTCCAGCAACGGGCAAGCCACGGCCTGCTCGGCCGCAATGCGGGCGCGGTCCGGGCCGGCGGCCACTGCCGTGCCCATCATGGCTTTGCCGGGCTCGCCCATGACGGTGCGCACGTCTTCAAAGTCGACGTTGACATGACCCGGCACATTGATGATTTCGGCAATGCCGCCCACGGCGTTTTTCAACACATCGTTGGCATGGGCAAACGCCTGGTCTTGCGTGACATCGTCACCCAGAACTTCGAGCAGCTTCTCGTTGAGCACCACGATCAGCGAGTCCACATTGGCCTCCAGCTCGGCCAGGCCGCCATCGGCATTGGTCATGCGGCGACCGCCTTCAAACTCGAAGGGCTTGGTGACCACGCCCACGGTCAGGATGCCCATCTCACGTGCCACTCGGGCAATGACAGGCGCTGCACCCGTGCCGGTGCCACCACCCATGCCAGCAGTGATGAAGAGCATGTGCGCACCTTCAATGGCACTGCGAATGTCGTCCACCGCCAACTCGGCGGCATCGCGGCCTTTGTCGGGCTTGCTGCCAGCGCCCAGGCCACTGCTGCCCAGCTGGATGGTGCGGTGCGCATGGCTGCTGCTCAGGGCCTGTGCGTCGGTATTGGCGCAAATGAACTCCACACCCTGCACCGCGCAACTGATCATGTGGCCCACGGCGTTGCCGCCACCGCCACCGACGCCGATCACCTTGATCTGGGTGCCTTGGTTAAAAGTTTGGTCTTCAATCATTTCGATAGGCATTATTCTCTCCTTGAGGTTTCAATAGTTTGGCAGTTGCCGAATGGTTTGGATACGGATCTGAGGGCGGAGCGCTCACGGCGGACCGGAACAACGCCATCGGCACCGGGGGCTTTCGCGCGGGTTGGCTCCTACTCGGTCTGCTGGGCTAGCGACAGGGGAAGTCAGATGGTTCATGGTCAAAAGTTCCCCACGAACCAGTCCTTGACCTGGCCGAATGCGGTCTTCATGGAGCCATTTTTTTGGGCCACCTTGAAGCCGCGCAGGCGCGCCGTGCGGGCTTCTTCGAGCAAGCCCATGACCGTGGCGGCACGGGGCTGGGCCACCATGTCGGCCAGCGCGCTGGAATACCGCGGTATGCCACGGCGCACGGGCTTGAGAAAAATGTCTTCGCCCAGCTCCACCATGCCCGGCATGATGCAGCTGCCGCCGGTGAGCACAATGCCACTGGAGAGCATTTCCTCAAAGCCGGATTCGCGAATGACCTGGTGTACCAGCGAGAAAATTTCTTCCACGCGCGGCTCAATCACGCCGGCGAGGGCCTGGCGGCTGAGCATGCGCGGGCCCCGGTCACCCAGGCCGGGCACCTCCACCTGCGCATCGGGATCCGCCAGCATCTGCTTGGCGTAGCCGCTCTCGACCTTGATTTCTTCGGCGTCCTTGGTGGGCGTGCGCAACGCCATGGCAATGTCACTGGTGATCAGGTCGCCGGCAATCGGGATGATGGCAGTGTGACGGATGGCGCCATTGGTGAAGATCGCCACGTCGGTGGTGCCCGCACCAATGTCCACCAGCGCCACGCCCAACTCGCGCTCGTCTTCGCTGAGCACCGACAGGCTGCTGGCTAGGGGGTTGAGCATAAGCTGCTCAACCTCCAAGCCACAGCGGCGCACGCACTTGATGATGTTCTCGGCCGCCGTCTGGGCACCCGTGACGATGTGCACCTTGGCCTCCAGGCGAATGCCGCTCATGCCGATGGGCTCTTTCACGTCCTGACCGTCAATGATGAACTCTTGCGGCTCCACCAGCAGCAGGCGCTGATCGGTTGAAATATTGATGGCTTTGGCCGTCTCCACCACCCGGGCCACATCGGCGGCGGTCACCTCGCGGTCCTTGATGGCCACCATGCCGCTGGAATTGATACCGCGAATATGGCTGCCGGTGATGCCGGTGTAGACGCGGGTGATCTTGCAGTCGGCCATCAACTCGGCTTCTTTCAAGGCCTGCTGAATGCTTTGCACCGTGGCGTCAATATTCACCACCACCCCGCGCTTGAGGCCGTTGCTGGGTGCCACGCCCAGGCCCGCGAGTTTAAGCGTTCCACCCGGCAGCACTTCGGCCACCACCACCATGACTTTGGCGGTGCCGATGTCCAGCCCGACGACCAGGTCCTTGTATTCTTTTGCCATAGTGTTGCCTGTTGCTCCTGTTGCCGCTACTTCGTTACTTTTTTCAAACCATCCACGGTCACCGTGGTCACCCCACCCAAGCGGATTGCATACCCATCGGGGTGCCTTAAATCTGCCGTTTCGAGGGCATCGGGCTTTCTGCCATATCGGGAGGTCACCTGCGTCAAGGTGCCAAAAAACTGCTGCGTTCTGGCCAGCACTTCTTCTGAAGTGCCACCGCCAAGTTCGATGACCGCACCGTTGTCGGACCGCGCACGCCAGCCACCGTGACCCGTCAGATCAAGCTGAACCAGGGGCATGTCAAGGGTCTCGAACGCAGGCGCCAGCGATTGGTACATCGCCAGCACCCTGGTCGCTTGACCATCGGGGCCAAACAGGCGGGGCAGATCATCCTCGTCGACCTCGCCCACATTCGCCTCAAACACCTCCCCCAAGTGATTGACCAGCGTCGAGGCGCTCTCAGGCCCCCAATAGGCCACGGCCTGATGCTCCTCCAGCACCACCTTGAGCCGATTGGGAAACTCGCGCTGCACGATGGCTTGGCGAACCCAGGGCAGACGCTCAAAAGCGTGCCGTGCCGCGCCCATGTCCATGGTGAAAAACGTGCCTTGCAAGTGAGGTGCGACATTGGCACGCAAGGTGGCGGCATTGTGGTGCGAGACATCGCCCGTGACCGTGATGCCGCGCACCGCCCAGGCGGGATGCCCCACGGCCCAAGCGGCCAAGGCGCCCAGCACCAGCAACGCGAACGTCAGGAACAAGACCGAGGCTGTCATGTTCATGAGTCGGACATCGACTGGCATGGGCGTGTGCATCATCGTGTGGTCTGAACCAGGGGCGCGCTGTAGTCCAGCGCGGCGTGCCGAATCAACTCCAGGCACAGCTCCGGGTAACTCAGGCCAGCCGCCCGGGCGGCCATGGGCACAAGGGAATGGCTTGTCATGCCGGGCGAGGTGTTGATCTCCAGCAAATACGGCTTGCGGGTATGGGCATCCACCATCACATCAGCCCGGCCCCAGCCCCGGCAACCGAGGGTGCGGTAAGCCTGAAGCACCAGTTGCTGGATATGCGCTTCTTCACCTTCGGGCAAACCACTGGGCACCAGGTACTGGGTGGTGTCGGTGAAATACTTGGCCTCGTAGTCGTAATTGCCGCCCGTGGCCACGATACGGATCAACGGCAGAGTGCGGGCGCTTTGGTCGGTACCCAGCACAGCAATGGTCACCTCATCACCGCTGATGAACTGCTCGCACAGGACCTCGGTGTCGTGCAGCGCTGCCAACTCGTAGGCGGCTGCACACTGATTCATGGTGGTCACCTTGGTCAAGCCGATGGTGGAGCCCTCACGGGCGGGTTTCACGATCATCGGGCCGCCCAGGTCTGCAAACGCCTGCTCGGTGGCTGACGCACTGTCGACCTGCTGCCAGGCCGGGGTGGGCAGGTTTTCGGCGCGCCAGATGCGCTTGGTCATGACCTTGTCAATGGCAATGCTGGAGGCCATCACGCCCGAGCCGGTGTAGGGAATGCCCAGCAATTCCAGCGCACCCTGTACCGTGCCGTCTTCACCAAACCGGCCGTGCAAAGCGATAAAACAGCAGGTAAAATCCTCGTGTTTAAGGTCGGCCAATTCGCGCACCGAGGGGTCGAAAGGATGGGCGTCCACCCCCTGTGAAAGCAGGGCTTCCAACACACCCTGGCCCGACATGAGGGAGACTTGTCGCTCGGCAGAAGCACCGCCCATGAGCACGGCGACTTTGGCGGTCTTGAGATCAAATAGCTTCACAGCGGCTGTCCTTCTTCAACTGATTGTCCTGACACCTGTTGCAACTCCAGCACTTTGAC
>CAZBKX010000801.1:0-4204 GCA_964492535.1 uncultured Rhodoferax sp.
GCCGCAAGGCCTTGGAGCAGCTGCGCGGCCTTGCTCAGCAAGCCGTCGGCCTCGACTGTAAAACCACATATTTTGGGCAGCTGGCTAACGATGACCGTCAGCGCAATCGCGTTTAAAAAGCCGATGCGTATGGGCTTGGACAGCAAGTCGGCAATCAGACCCAGGCGCGCCAGACCGATCAATAAAGAGCAAGCGCCCGACAGCACGGCCAGCATGCCGGCCAGAGAGATGGCCCGTTCGACACTGCCGGCAGCCAGCGGCAGAATCAGCACAGCAATCACGGCTGCCAGGGTGGAGTCGGGGCCGAGCACCAAGATGCGGCTGGGGCCAAACAGGGCATACGCCAACAGCGGGACGATGGTGGCATAGAGACCATAAATAGCTGGCAGCCCCGAGGCCTCGGCATACCCCATGCCCACAGGCACCAAAATCGCACTAAGCACCAAGCCAGCGGCGATGTCGGACCAGAACCACGCCGCCTGGTAATGGCGCAGGGTTTGTAGCCCCGGCATCCAGTTCATCAGAAGTGCCATGATGTCTTGGGTGGTTTTCATGCTCGGCGATCCGGTTGATGAGTGGTTGACGGACAAGAACTAATCGACTTGGCCACGCAGGCTGTCGAATCTCGACCTGAAGCACAAAAAGAAAAACCGCGCTACCAGTTAGATAGCGCGGTTTACTTATATATCAATGGTGCCCGGGGCCGGACTCGAACCGGCACGCCTTGCGGCGGGGGATTTTGAGTCCCCTGAGTCTACCAATTTCACCACCCGGGCAGGCTGTAAAACAGAAGCTGAATTATGGCACAGTGTGGACTATGAAATACCCAACTATTGAAGATTCCATCGGAAAAACGCCCTTGGTGAGGCTGCAGCGTATCGGCGCTGCAGAAAATTCTGCGCGAGGCACCGTTATTTTGGGCAAGCTCGAAGGCAACAACCCGGCTGGCTCGGTCAAGGACCGTCCGGCGCTGTCCATGATCAAGCGGGCTGAAGAGCGGGGCGACATCAAGCCGGGGGACACCTTGATTGAGGCCACCTCGGGCAACACCGGCATTGCCCTGGCCATGGCAGCCGCCATCAAGGGCTACCGCATGATTTTGATCATGCCGGAGGACTTGTCCATTGAGCGGGCGCAGACCATGAAGGCGTTTGGCGCCGAGTTGATCCTGACGCCTAAAAGCGGTGGCATCGAATACTCCCGGGATCTGGCCGAACAGATGCAGCGCGATGGCAAGGGCCGTGTGCTGGACCAGTTTGCCAATGCCGACAACCCCCGTGTGCACTACGAGACCACCGGCCCTGAAATCTGGTCTGACACCAAAAAGCGGATCACCCATTTTGTCAGCGCCATGGGCACGACCGGCACCATCACCGGCGTGTCCAAATTTTTAAAGGAAAAAAATCCTGAGGTGCGCATCGTGGGCGTTCAGCCCAACGAAGGCTCGCGGATTCCCGGTATCCGCAAGTGGCCGCAAGCCTATTTGCCAAAGATTTACAACCCCGCCAATGTGGACGAATTGGTCTATGTGAGCCAGGAGGCCGCCGAGGACATGTGCCGTCGGCTGGCGCGCGAGGAGGGCATCTTTGCCGGCATTTCAGCCGCTGGCGCTTGCTGGGCCGCGCAGCAGATCGCCAAGCGCGAGACCAACGCCACCATCGTGTTCATTGTCTGTGACCGGGGTGACCGTTATTTGTCCACCGGCGTGTTCCCTGCCTGATTGAAGACCATGACCCCTTCATTTAAATTTTGCCCCCATTGCGCCACGCCGCTTGAGTTCATTGCCCAACTCGAAGACGGGGGTGCCAAGGAGCGGCTGCGGTGTGTGGCCTGCGGTTTTACCCACTGGAACAACCCCACGCCCGTGCTGGCCGCCGTCATAGAGTACGAGGGCAAGATCCTGCTGGCGCAAAACGCGGCCTGGTCGGGCAAGATGTTTGCGCTCATCACCGGTTTCATGGAGGCCGGCGAGACGCCGCAAGGTGGCATCGAGAGGGAAATTGCCGAAGAAACCAGTCTGGCGACCACGGAGCTAAATCTGATTGGTGTCTATGACTTCCAGCGCATGAACCAGATCATCATCGCCTACCATGCGGTGTGCCACGGGGAGGTGAAGCTGTCGCCCGAACTGGTCGACTACAAGCTCTTTGCCTTTGACGAGGTGAAATGCTGGCCATCGGGTACGGGTTACGCTTTGGCCGACTGGTTGCGCTCACGCGGGCATGAGCCGCAGTTTGTGGAGTTCTCCAAGCGCAGGTGATGCCCGGCTCACTAAAATCACGCCAACTTCCAGGAACACTGATGCAAATTGACAAAGAAATTGACACCCGCGGACTGAATTGCCCCTTGCCCATCCTGAAGGCGAAGAAGGCCCTGGCCGACATGGAGAGCGGCCAAACCCTGCGGGTGATATCAACCGATGCGGGGTCCCTGCGTGACTTTCAGGCGTTTGCCAAACAAACCGGCAACGAGTTGATCGATCAGGAGACGGCTGGCGCTGACTACGTTCACGTCATGCGCCGCCGTTAAACACGGCTTGCATCCCCGTGCCGTTCATTCGGCGCGGTTGCTCGTCGCGCAGTCAACCCTTAGCCCAGTCGTGCCAACTGGTCTTTCAACTTGACCACTGTTGCCGCAAAGTCGCTCATGCGTTTGCGCTCCTGATCAATCACGGCTGCGGGTGCCCGGGCCACAAAGGCCTCGTTGCCCAGTTTGCCCTCGGCCTTCACCAGTTCACCCTCCAGGCGGGTGACTTCTTTTCCGAGGCGCAGCTTTTCGGCCGCCACATCAATTTCCATGTGCAGACAGATGCGGGCTTCACCCACTACAGCCACGGGGGCGCCCTGAGCAGCGGCCGCCCAGGTGGCCTCGTCGTCGAACACACGCACTTCATTGAGCTTGGCCAAGGCTTGCAACACGGGCGCCGACTGCCTCAGGAGCAAGGCTTCGCTGGCTTGGCTTGCCACCACAAACAAAGGCAGGCGGGTGGCCGGTGACACGTTCATCTCGCCGCGCAGGTTGCGGCAGGCATCGACCAGTTGCTTGAGTTTGCCCACATGGGCGATGGCCTCTTGGTCAATGCGCTCAGGCTGGCTGACCGGGTAGGTGGCAATGGAGACCGATTCGCCCCCACGGCCCGCCACAGGTGCGACTTTTTGCCACAGTTCTTCTGTTACGAACGGAATCACCGGGTGCGCCAGACGCAGGATGGTCTCCAAAGTGCGGATCAGGGTGCGGCGGGTGGCACGCTGCTGGGCCTGGCCTACTGGCGGGTTCGTGTGGTCCCGGCCTTGCTGAATCTGAACCTTGGCGATCTCCAGGTACCAGTCGCAAAACTCGTTCCAGATAAAGTCATAGATCGTGCTGGCCACGTTGTCCAGGCGATATTCCTCAAAGCCCTTGGCTACATCGGCCTCGGCGCGTTGTAGAACCGAGACGATCCAGCGGTCCGCCTGGCTGAAGGCCAGGTAGGGCGCTGCGCCATCCACCGCGCATTCGTCAGCCGAGTGGTCTCTCAATCCGCAGTCCTGGCCTTCGCAATTCATCAGCACAAAGCGGCTGGCGTTCCAGAGCTTGTTGCAAAAGTTGCGATAGCCTTCGCAGCGCTTGGTGTCAAAGTTGATGGAGCGCCCAAGTGAGGCGAGCGAGGCAAACGTGAAGCGCAGCGCATCGGCGCCAAACGCCGGAATGCCGGCAGGAAACTCCTTCTCGGTGTTTTTGCGCACGGCTGGCGCCGTTTCCGGCTTGCGCAGGCCCTCGCTGCGCTTGGCCAGCAGCTCGGGCAGGGCAATGCCGTCAATCAGGTCCACGGGGTCGAGCACATTGCCCTCGGACTTGCTCATCTTCTTGCCCTGCGCGTCGCGCACCAGGCCGTGGATGTAGACATGCTTGAACGGCACCTGGCCCGTGAAGTGGGTCGTCATCATGATCATCCGGGCAACCCAGAAGAAGATGATGTCGTAGCCCGTGACCAGCACGGAGGAGGGCAGGTACAGGTCGAAGTCTGAGAGCGGTGCCGACGGGCCGCCCCTGGGCGCTGCAGCCCCCTCGGGGGGCCGCGCAGCAGACGAAGTCGCAAGCGTGGGGGCAACAGCTTCAGGCCAGCCCATGGTCGAGAAGGGGACAAGCGCGCTGGAGTACCACGTGTCCAGCACGTCTTCATCGCGGCGCAAGGTGTTGCCGGGGGCCTGGGCTTGGGCCCCGG
>CAZBKX010000802.1:0-3960 GCA_964492535.1 uncultured Rhodoferax sp.
AGGTGCACAGTGCAACCGCCGGCACTTCGTTCTGCTGAAGCATCACTCAACTCAAACGCCTGCTCAACCTTTAGATCTGGCAACCCTTCTATTTCCAGTATCCTGCCAGAGAAGATATTCTTTTTTCCTTGCTTGGCTACAGTCAGCAAACCAGCTTTGATCGCGTATCGCGGAATTGCGTTGACCAGATCACGCAAAGTGACACCGGGCTGCATACTTCCCTTAAAACGAACCAGCACGCTCTCCGGCATATCCAGAGGCATGACACCGGTTGCAGCACCAAAGGCAACCAAGCCGGAACCAGCAGGAAAGCTGATTCCAATTGGAAATCTGGTGTGGCTGTCGCCACCCGTACCCACAGTGTCGGGCAGCAACATGCGGTTCAACCAGCTATGAATAATGCCGTCGCCGGGCCGCAATGGAACACCGCCCCGCGTGCTGATGAACTCAGGCAACTCATGGTGCATCTTCACGTCCACAGGCTTCGGATAAGCCGCGGTGTGGCAGAACGACTGCATTACCAAATCAGCACTGAATCCCAAGCAAGCCAAATCTTTGAGCTCGTCCCGAGTCATCGGACCAGTCGTATCCTGCGATCCAACGCTTGTCATCTTCGGCTCGCAGTAGGTGCCCGGACGAACGCCTTGTTGATTGCCGGCGATCACCGGCAGACCGCAGGCGCGACCCACCATTTTTTGGGCCAGCGTGAATCCCTTATTTGTATTGACAGGATTCTGCGGCAGTCGAAACAGGGTGCTCACAGGCAGACCCAAGGCTTCACGTGCCTTGGCCGTCAAGCCGCGGCCGATTATCAAGGGAATACGGCCGCCTGCGCGTACCTCGTCAAACAAAACATCGCTCTTGATCGTGAACTCGGCAATAACTACACCCTCTTTGAGAACTTTCCCCTCATAGGGCCGGAGCTCCACCACGTCACCCATGTTCATTTTGGATACGTCCAACTCAATAGGCAAGGCACCAGAGTCTTCCATTGTGTTGTAGAAAATCGGCGCGATTTTTGAACCCAGGCAAACACCACCAAAGCGCTTGTTTGGCACATAAGGGATGTCTTCTCCAGTGAACCACAAGACCGAGTTGGTTGCGGACTTTCGAGAAGACCCGGTACCCACCACGTCGCCAACGTACGCCACTAGATTGCCTTTGGCACGCAGTCCTTCGATGAACTTGACCGGGCCACGCTTTCCATCTTCTTCAGGTACCACACCAGGACGAGCATTTTTGTGCATCGCCAAGGCGTGCATTGGGATGTCGGGACGACTGAAAGCGTCGGGGGCTGGAGAGAGATCATCGGTATTGATCTCTCCTTCAACCTTGAATACGGTTAGGGTAATGGACGAAGGCACCTCGGGGCGAGATGTAAACCACTCTGCGTCAGCCCAGCTCTGCAGCACTCCTTTGGCGTGCGCGTTGCCTTTGTCAGCTTTATCCTTGACATCATGAAACTGGTCGAACATCAGCAAAGTCTTTTTCAATCCATCGGCAGCAACTTGCGCTACCGCTGATTCATCCAGCAAATCGACCAGAGGGCTGATGTTGTAACCCCCCAGCATTGTGCCCAGAAGCTCAGTAGCCTTTTCTCGCGAGATCAGGGCGCACTTCTCTGTGCCATGAGCCACAGCTGCAAGGTAGCTGGCCTTGACCTTGGCTGCGTCATCCACGCCAGCAGGCACGCGATAAGTTATCAGGTCCACGAGCAAAGCTTCTTCGCCAGCTGGTGGATTTTTCAATAGCTCGATGACCTCGCCTGTCTGCTTTGCAGAAAGGGGCAAGGGGGGAATGCCAAGGGATGAGCGCTCGGCAACGTGAGCACGGTAGGACTGCAACATGGTCTGATTCCTTCAACTTAAAAAAATATTACCAACCTGAGTCGGTTTGGGATCAAGGGATTAGCGTACAAGTGGTTACTTCGCGGCCACTACGCCAGGAGCATCGAGCAAGCTGGGCGGGGGGTTCTTGATCATCATTTCGGCAACCAGGGCTTGGTCGGGATTCACACAGGCATCTGCCAGGCGCTGACCGTGTTTCTGACTCATCAACATCGACTTGTTTGCCAACTGCAGCCACACGGCCCCTCCCTTGGGGTCCTCCAGGCGAATTGCACCCGTACTGGTTTCTACAGGGAACATTCTGAATTTCTGATTCTTGATGGAAAGATCAAAGTATCCAGGTGATTTCACGTCAGCTGTCAGGGTGACGAAAGCCCCCAGCTCGCAGGAAATCCGGCCCTGAAAAACGCGCTCGGCAATCAGGCGTTCCGCTGGAGACATCGCTGCCTCAGCAGCAATGAAACCAGAGGCGATTTGAGCCGCCGTGGTTTTGATCTCGACGCGACTTTTGCTTGGAGCAGAAGTTTTTTTGCCATTTTTTTCAGCTGCCTGGGCAATCGCCAGATTGAATACGGCAAGTACACAGCAGACAGCAAGAAGACTTTTCAGCATATGTTTGCACCCAAAATTTCAAAAACGTAGTCAAGCTTCATGCCAGAAAGCTGCCAATTCATTGGCAAGAGGGACCCCCGTTTGGCGCGCTCGCTCCAACACTTGCCAGTAGTACCGATAGCTTGCCCGATCATGCAATTGCCCGCCCAGCGAGATAGGTGCCCAGTTCGCATTCGCAGCAGTGAGTATGATATTTGCAGCCAAATCAATTTCTTCCGTTTGAGGAGAGAAAGCCGCAAGTATTGGCCTTATTTGCGCTGGGTGAACACTCCACATCCGCGTGTACCCCAAAGACCGAAAAGCACGCGTTGCCGCAGCCTTGATGGCGGTTTCATCCCCAAACTCAGTAACGACGCAGTGGATGGCACTTTACCCTCGGCGTGGCAGGCCGCCGAAATCTCCAACTTGGCTCTCAGTACAAGCGGATGGGAAAACTGATCGAGAACGTCCGTTGACAAACTCAAGTCAACACCCATTGCACTGGCTGGAATCGCACCGCCGTGACTGGAAACAAAGTCCATCAAGCCAAAGCTCATGGATTGCACGCGAGCGTGCGACGCAATACCGGGAGCTCGGCCGACGGCTGCTGCAGACTCAATCAGCACATGCAGCGGCAACGGGACTAGGCGTCCTGACATCAAAGCCGCTCGGTCAATCAGTTGCACAGCCCGATCCACATCTCCCACCGACTCCACTTTTGGAAGCATGACGTGGCAAAGGCCCGCCGCGGCGCCGCCAATGATAACGTCCACATCTTCCTGAAATGCCGGATGGTCGACCGGGTGCAAACGCACTGCAACCCGGGCCATTTTGTTGGCAGCTTCACCCGCCCTTTTGCTGCGAGCGTGCTCTGCGATTTCTTTAACCATCTGGGCATGGTCTCTCTCACCCCCTACGCGCGCACCATCCTCGCAGTCCAGAGTCACATCAAATACGCAGGTACCGAACTCCTCTGTCATCTCAGATTGCAAGGCGAGACTTTTCAGCATCCGCGATTCAACGCCGCTATAGTGATCGCACACAGGCAGCGCGAGTTGCGCCTCCTTACATCCGTCGAGAACGTCGCGTGGATGTCTCACAAGCCCACCTCTCAGCAGCAAGTCGCTTACAACAAATGCGCGACGCCAGCCTGCTCGTCTTGCAACTCTTTTAGAGTTTTATTGATGCACTCCTGGCTAAACGCGTCTACTGGCAAATCTTGCACGACTGAGTACTCGCCCCCCTCGCAAGTGACGGCAAATCCGAACATGGTGTCGCTGGGGATACCGTATTGGCCGTCGGATGGAATGCCCATTGTCACCCACTTGCCATTCGTGCCCAGAGCCCAGTCGCGCATGTGGTCAATTGCAGCATTCGCAGCAGACGCAGCCGATGAGACACCACGGGCGGCAATGATTGCAGCCCCTCGCTTGCCCACGGTTGGCAAGAAGGTATTCGCATTCCATTCTTGGTCGTTGATCATGTCCTTGACACTCGCACCATTGATGGTGGTAAACCGATA
>CAZBKX010000803.1:0-7095 GCA_964492535.1 uncultured Rhodoferax sp.
AGAAAAAGGAGTGGGCGCTGCACGGGCCCGAGTGCCTCGCCTACTTGCAGGTGAATGAACTGGAGGTGACCGCTTGGGAGGATGCGTTGCACCCGGTGTTTGAAGGCGTGGTGCTGGCTTGAGCGCGAGCCACTTCCTGACCTAATTCAATCACGGCCATGGCGTAATAGCTGCTCCAGTTGTAGCGCGTGATGGCATAGAAGTTCTCGGTGCCTGCCACGTAGCTGGGCGCCGCGTCCCCGTTTTGCAGCTCCACCAAAGCCAAAGGGCCTTTGTGCTGCAGGGCGGCTCCTTCGAGCACAGCGCCCTTGGCAACAAAGCTGGGCACGTTGAAGGTGGGCAAGATGTCAGGCGCCATCAGCGCCTCCATGTTGAGGGTACCGGGCTCAAAGCTCACCGGGTAGTGGGTGGGCATGCCACTTTGCCAGTTGAAGGCCACAAAGTAGTTGGCCACCGAGCCAATGACGTCGGCCGGGCTGTTGAACAGGTCGATGCGGCCGTCGCCATCAAAATCAACTGCGTATTTCACCCAGCTCGACGGCATGAATTGGGGCATGCCCATGGCGCCTGCAAAGCTGCCCCGCATGGACAGTGGATCGATGCCCGTGCGGTGGGTCAGGCTCAGGTACTGCTCCAGTTCGGCTTTGAAGAATTCGCTGCGGGCAGCCGCGCGCGGGTGACTGACCGGAAAGTCGAAAGCCAGCGTGGTGAGGGCGTCCAGCACCCTGAAAGTGCCCATGTGCTGGCCATAAATGGTTTCCACGCCAATCACGCCCGCAATGATGGCGGCGGGGACGCCGGTGGTTTTTTCAGCCCGCTCCAGCGCTTCCCGGTTGGCCTGCCAAAAGGCAACACCCGCCCTGATGCGCACCGGGTCAATGAATCGGCTGCGGTACACCCGCCAGTTCTTGGGTGTGCCTGCCGGGGGCGGCTGAATGAATTTGACTACTTGGGGCATGTAGTGCGCTTGCCCCACAGCCTGGCGCACCCAGTCGATGTCGAGGTTTCGGCGCTGGGCCATGTCGGCAACGGCACGCATCACATCGTCTCGCCGTGCGTAGGCGGGTCCGACAACGTTGGACACCTTGCCCGTTTTGGCCGCAGGCGTTGCGCGGGGTACATTGGCCTTCCTTTTTTGATCATTTTGGCTTGTAGCCGATACGATTAAAGGATTTATAGCTATTAATAAAGAAGCAAGTGCAAGAAGAGGTTTGAAGCAGGGCATGGAGATCAGGTCGGCCAGGGGAGTTGTTTGAGTTCGCGTTCCAGTGTAGCCAGGCGCCTGGCCTGAGCTCGCGCAGGTTCACCAGCCTGGCGGGGCGCGTAGCGCAGGGCCTCCAGCCGCAGCAGCCAGTCGCGGACTGCCTGGACCGCGGGATGCGCTGCGCTGCGCTGCGCGCACAGTTGCTGCGCCATCTGGCGCGGCGGGCTTTGCGGGGCGAGGGTGATGCCGCCTTGTTGTAGCCGGGCAGCGGCGGTGTTGAGCAAGCGCAACCAGGGATCCTGGCGGCTGCGCTCCCACCAGGTCCAAGCGGCGCGTGCCAGGCTCGTAGCCACCACGATGGCTATCAGCAAATAGGCCAAATCTTCCCAGCTAGGGGCTTCAAAGCCGAGGCTTTTGAGCAGGTCCAGTTGCTTTCCCTGGGTGTAGTTCAGCACCGACTGGTTCCAGCGGTTGTTGATGGCCTCCCATGCGGCGCGCAGGTTCAGGGCAAATTGCGGGTCGACGTTGCCAAACAGTGCCTCGGTCACCGCGCCGCGCGGCGCCTGGAGACGTTGCAGCGTGCCGGTGCGGCTGGGTGCCACGGCTGAGGTGGGGTCGATTCGCACCCAGCCGCGCCCGGCCAGCCAGACTTCGGTCCAGGCATGGGCATCGCTCTGGCGCACCACATGAAAACCGTCCACCGGGTTGACCTGACCCCCTTGGTAGCCTGTGACGATGCGGGCCGGCACATCCAGGGCGCGCATCAGCACCACAAAGCTCGACGCAATGTGCTCGCAAAATCCGGCCTTTTTGTCAAACCAGAACTCGTCTGCCGTGTGCTGGCCATACACACCCGGCTCCAGCGTGTAGCTGAAACCTCCGGTGCGCAGGCGCGCCAGCACGGCATTCACCATCAGGGCGTTGTCGTTACCTGCCAGCGCGGGCTCGCGGCGCAGTTCACTGGCCAGCGCCAGGGTGCGGGGGTTGAAGCCGGGCGGCAGGTTCAGGTAATCCTGCAGGCCCACCACAGCACGCTGCGGGCCGTGCTGAAAATTCGTGTAGCTCTGGGCCGTGTAGCGCACCAGGTCAGTGATGGGGCGCTCTACCTGCCACTGCAGCTCTGGCGTCATGGTGGCCTGGAAACCGGGCAACAGGGGCGCTGTGGCGGCGGCGTCCAGCGTCAACAACCAGCGCCTCTGGTGTGGCTGCAGAGTCACCTGGTAGCTCACCGTGCCGCCGAGTGGCTGCAAGTTGGCCTCAGGCTGCAGGCGCGGCGAGAAGTCCGAGCGAAGGGGCAGCCAGCTGCGCCCGTCAAAGGTGGACAGCACCGGCCCCCTGAAATACAAATCGGGCTGGAGTGGGATGGCGCCCTCAAAGCGCACGCGCATGGCAATGCTGTCATCCAGCGCCAGGCTGGCAATGGTGCCGACCTGCATGGAGGCCGACAAGCCGCTGCGCCCGCTCATGGCATCACCCGGCATACCCCATAGCGGTGCCATTCTTGGGAACAGCACAAACAGAACGATCATGATGGGTGCGCCCAGCAAGGCCATGCCGCCGGCCGTGCGCGCCGCCAGCAGCAGGGGCGGGCGACCCACCGGCATGTGGGCATTGACCAACGCTGTGAGCAGGCCCAACAGGGCGATCAGCATGGCGGCTGCGGTCAGCAGCGACTGGGAAAAAAAGAAGTTGGTCAGCATCAAAAAGAAACTGAGGAAGAACACCACGAAGGCATCTCTCCGGGCCCGCAGTTCCAGCGTCTTCATGGCCAGCAGCACCACAATCAGGGTGATGCCCGCATCCCGCCCCAGCAATGTTTTGTGGGTGAACAGTGTGGCTGCCACTGTCAACACTACCAGAGCCATGAGCGCCCAGCGAGGTGGAAGAGGGCGCAGCGTGATGGCCAACCAGCCGCGCCACATCAAGACACTGGCGCCCAGCAGGCTGCACCACAACGGCAAGTGGGCCACTTGTGGCATCACGACCCAGGTCATGACAGACAGCATGAACAGCGTATCGCGGCTGTCCCGGGGCAGGTGGGCAAGTTGCTTTAGCACAAGGCGAGCGCTTCCAGGCAGCGCAGTTTGTGAGCCTCGCCGTGGCTGGGTTTGATCTCAACGCCGTTCAAGCGCAGGCCGTAGTCCAGCCCTCGCTGGTCTGCCAACAGGACCCAGGCGCACAGGCGCGACAGCTGTTGTTCGGGGTGAGAGGTGCCAGTAATGGCACGACTCAACCAGAGCTCGTGGCGCTGGACGTCTGCTGCATCGCGGCTTACCAGCTCCTCCTTGCCTGCAGCCTTCTTCCAGACAATGAGCTTGAGCGGGTCACCCCGGCGGTAAGCGCGTACCCCATCGAATTCACCGCTGTTTGACGCATGAGCGATGCCCGCGCCCCCTGCGCGGGGTTCGCCCGCGGGTAGCGGTGGTGCTGATTTTTCAGGGGTGGGGTAGACCAACACCTGCGCGGCGGGTCGCCACACCGTCCAGACTCTGAACGTACCCAAGGGAAAACGGGTTTCTGCCGTCAGCGTGGGTACACGGTGCAGGCCACGCCCGGGGGGGGTGAACCCCAGGGTCAGCGTGGTACTGCCTTGCGCGGGTACGTCGGCCCAGGTCCAGTGATCAGCCCCCAAAACCGACAAGCCGATACCATAGCGCTGGCTGCGTCCTGGATTGCTCATTTTTATGCCAATACTGGCGGTAGCCGGCATAAAGATTGGTTTGGGGGATAACAAATTCATAGTGAGTCCCCGCAGGGTGCCGTGGCCCACATGCATGCCCACCAAGGTGCTGCCCGCCAGCAAAAACGTCAGCAGGTAGCCCAGGTTAAGTTGGTAGTTGATGGAGGCAATGAGCAGCACCAACAAGGTCGCCCCCAGCATCAAACCGGGGCGGGTGGGCAGGATGTAGACGTTGCGCTGGGTCAGGGTGGTTGTGTCCTGCCGGGGCAGGCGGGCCTCAAACCAGCGCCTGAAACGGGTGCGTGCATAGGCGAGGGGCCGGAACCACGCCATCCGGCTGGTAGCGGGATCGGCGGGAAGGGTGGCCGAGTTCAAGGCAGCGGCACCGCATCAATCATCGCCCGCACTTGCTCCACCGATCCCCGTCCGGCATCACCCACGGGAATCAACCGGTGTGCCACGGTCTGGGGCAGGATGGCCTGGATGTCATCCGGGGCGACATAGTCGCGGCCACCCAACAAGGCTTGCGCCTTGGCTGCCCGCACCACCGCGATACCGGCTCGCGGACTCAATCCCATCAAAAACCATTGGCCCGAGCGCGTGGCGGCAATCAGGTCCTGCACATAGTCCAGCAGGGGCTCACTGGTGTGAACGGCCAACACCTTCTTTTGCAGCTCTTCCAGCTCAAGCGCAGTCAGCAGACTGGGCAAGGCCTCCACCATGTCCCGCCGGTCATGACCTGCCAACAGCGCTCTCTCGGCGGAGCGGTCAGGGTAGCCCAGGGAAATCCGCATCAGGAACCGGTCAAGCTGCGACTCGGGCAGGGCATAGGTGCCCAGTTGGTCGTTCGGGTTTTGCGTGGCGATGACAAAAAATGGCGAGGGCAGGGGCCGCGTTTCGCCGTCGATCGTGACCTGCTTTTCTTCCATGGCTTCCAGCAGTGCACTTTGCGTTTTGGGGCTGGCGCGGTTGATTTCATCGGCCAGCAACACTTGCGCAAACAAGGGCCCGGGGTGAAACACAAATGTGGCTTTGTCTCGCTCGAAAATCGACACACCTGACAAGTCGCTGGGCATCAGATCTGCGGTGAACTGCACCCGTGAGAACTGCAGACCAAAGGTTCTGGCCAATGCATGAGCCAGTGTGGTTTTTCCCACACCGGGCACGTCCTCAATCAGCAAATGCCCCCCTGCCAGCAGGCAGGCGACGCAGTCTTGCGTTTGCGCAGGCTTGCCAACAATCACCGTGTTAAGCTGTTTGACCAGCGATTTAAGTTTGTTTTGTGCATCCATACCAGCACCTTACCAAAAAAATAAAGAGACAGGCTACTACCGTGACTATGACCGGATACTTCACCCACCCCGACTGCCGAAAACACGAAATGGGCCCGGGTCACCCCGAATGTCCCGAACGTCTTGATGCCATTGAAGACCGCCTCTTGATCTCAGGCGTGGGCGACGCACTGGACCGACGCGAGGCCCCGATCGCCCCTCTGGTTGACATCGAACTGGCCCACGGCCGAATGCATGTGGCCTCTCTGCGCGGCCTGAGCGATGTCCTGAAGGAAGAGATTGAGGCCGGGGGGCCCACCCACAGCCAGGTGGACCCGGATACCTCCTTGAACATCTACACATGGGATGCAGCCCTGCGCTCGGCCGGTGCGGCCATCGCCGCGACCGATGCGGTGATAGCCGGTGAGTTGGAGAACGCCTTCTGTGCTGTTCGCCCACCGGGCCACCACGCCTGTCGCGACAAGGCCATGGGCTTTTGTTTTTTCAATAACGTGGCCATTGCAGCCAAATACGCGCTGGAACGCCATGGTCTGAAGCGGGTAGCGATTGTGGACTTTGATGTGCACCACGGCAACGGTACCGAAGACATCGTGGCAGGCGACGAGCGCATTCTGATGGTGAGCTTTTTTCAGCATCCTTTTTATCCCATGGACTGGCCCTTGTCCAATGCGGGCAACCTGGTGAACTTGCCGGTGCCGGCCTACACCAAAGGCATGGAGGTGAGGGAACTGGTCGAGAGCATATGGATTCCGCGGCTTGAAGAATTCAAGCCTGAAATGATCTTCATCAGCGCCGGGTTCGATGCGCACCGGGAAGACGACATGGGTCAGATGGGCCTGGTTGAGCAAGACTATGCCTGGATGACCAGCCGACTGAAAGATGTTGCCCGGCGCCACGCCAAGGGTCGCATCGTGTCCTGCCTGGAAGGTGGTTACTCTTTGAGCGCGCTGGCGCGCAGTGTAGAGGCTCATATCCGGGTGCTGGCGGATGTTTAGCAACCGGATTACGGATTTTGACGTTTGGTTGGCTGCACTGATCAAACCCAATTCACTCATTGAGTTGGGTGTGCTGCTCCTGTGTGCCTCTGTGGCCTGGGGCATTGCGGCGATGCTGTCGCGCGCAGTAGGTGTGCGAGATGCCTCTTCCATCATGTTCGGCAAAGTCACTGTGGACGGAGTGCTGTTTCCGTTGTTGCTGTTATGTCTGGCTTACGGCGCACAAACCCTGATGGTGGGGCGAGTGCCGCTGGTGGTATTGAAGATTGCCATTCCCGTGCTTTTGGCTCTGCTGGTGATCCGGCTGGGCGTCAAAGTGCTGCAGGCCGCTTTTGATGACAAGCCGATTGTGCGCGTGCTGGAGCGCACCATTTCCTGGGTGGCCTGGCTGGCCATGGTGTTGTGGGTTAGCGGTTTGTTGCCCCTGCTGTTGGAAGAACTAGACCAAATCACCTGGAAAATCGGTGGTTCCAAGATGTCGGTTCGCACCATGATCGAAGGGGCGTTGACGGCGGGCGCCATGCTGATCATTTCGCTCTGGATCTCGGCCGCCATCGAGTCCCGTTTATTGCGCAACGCCACCGGCGGCGAGCTGTCCTTGCGTAAGGCGGCGAGCAATGCGACCCGTGCTTTGCTGATGTTTGTCGGGCTCATGCTGGCGGTCTCGGCAGTCGGCATTGATTTGACAGCGTTCTCTGTCTTGGGCGGCGCAATCGGTGTGGGCGTGGGTTTTGGCCTGCAAAAGCTGGCTGCCAACTATGTGAGCGGATTTGTCATCCTGGCCGAGCGCAGCATGCGCATCGGCGACCTCGTCAAGGTCGACAACTTCGAAGGTCGCATCACCGACATCAGCACGCGCTACACGGTGATCCGGGCGCTGAACGGCCGCGAGTCGATCGTGCCCAACGAGATGATGATCACGCA
>CAZBKX010000804.1:0-3004 GCA_964492535.1 uncultured Rhodoferax sp.
GTCTGCGTCGCTCTTGGCGCTGCGGGCTGCAGCAGCGCCAGGGTGGCCAGCACAGCCTCGTGTTGCACCGCACGCTGGCTCAGCAGGCGGTGGCTGATCCGGGCATCGGTCTCAAAGGCTTCGCGCAATTGGGTGAGTTCCATGCGCGCCAGCAGCACACACCCGGCCGCAGACAGCGCACACCACACCGCGAGGCGTAATCCGTAAACTTTCAAAACCTGAGGCATCATTGATTTTTGCACACGGCAAACAAGCGAGCCTGCCCTGAGCCAATTTCCAAAGACTGTCTGACAACAATGACTCGGCAGTTTCAGAGCATAAGTACGTCAATCCTCCTTTTTCTTCGCTCCCTGACGCTCCCCTTCGCCGCCCCTGATGTCATCCTCGTCTGCGCTGCGGTGGCATTCAACGCAGTTGTCAAATCTGGAGATGCCTTCCTTGATGTGCTTGCGGCGAATGTTGTCCGGCGTGTGTTCGTGGCAGCCGTAGCAGGTGAATCGCTTGGTGTCGTTGCGCACGTGGCAGGTGGAGCACGTGGTGTTGTGATCCTGGTCCAGCAAAAAATACTTGTCGTGATCAAACGTGGCGGGCGTCCACTTTTGTTGGGTATGGCATTGCGCGCAATGCCCGGTGATTTGCGTGTGCAGGGAATCCGTGGGTGTCTTGTGGCAAGCCTGGCATTGATCGTTGGCCTCCTTTTGCAGCAGGGCGTGGTTGAATCGGCCGAAGATTTGATAACGCTTGACCCCCGCATGGTCACTGTGGCACCCGAGACAATCGCAGCTCTGGAGTTGTTGGTGGAACGGTGTTTTGGCAGCTGACTTGGCAACTGGCAAACCCACCGTGGTGCGTAGCCCGATATCGGCCGTTTTATGGCACCCCACGCACTTTTCAGACTTGACGCCTGTGAATACCGTGTGGCAGGCAAAACAATCTGTGTTGAGTTGCTTGTGGTCGGCAATGAGTTTCCCCGGCGCCA
Source organism: uncultured Rhodoferax sp. (assembly GCA_964492535.1). Taxonomy (GTDB): domain Bacteria; phylum Pseudomonadota; class Gammaproteobacteria; order Burkholderiales; family Burkholderiaceae_C; genus Rhodoferax. The sequence goes on from CAZBKX010000804.1 coordinate 980, forward strand.
CCATCAAATGGGCGTAGGCAAAGGTCAATACGGCGAGCACCAATAAATTGATGGCCACAATCATTTTGAGAGTGCGGCTCATGACCATCCCCAGAACAGAAAGATGCTCAAGATATGACCCAGTGCCAGTACTGCAAAAACGATAAAAATCGGGACGTGCACTGCACGCCACTTCGTCATGGCATCAAGCGCTGCGGCATCCCAGAACACAGCTTGCTCGACCTCTGCTTTGGACAGGCCGCGCAACTGAAATCGCTCGCGCTCGCCCTGCACATGCTGGCGAGACTGTTTCAGGAGCATTTTGCCTACCAAGCCACTGATCACATTGACCCCCATGGCGACGGTCGCCAGCCAAGGCAGGATGGCATTGAAATGCACTCCAGCGTGGATCAGTACCATCAGGGAGCCCAGCCAGGCGCTGTATTCATGCATCTTCAGCAAAGATTTGGGGTTGCCCAGACTCACGCAGTTGCGCTTTCGGAGTGAGTAATACAGCGACGCGACGATGAGCAGCGTGCCCGGGATACCCATGTAGCGCCCCACCCAAACCAGGTTGAAACGGTGCAGTATCAGGTCGCTTATTAGTGTGGCGGCAGCCAACAACGCGAGCAAGACAGTGAAGGGCAGAACGTGTTCGCGCCAAAGTGAACTTTTCATTTACAACTCCAGTGTCACAGCAGACTTGGGCGTACAGACGCACAACAGGCAGCTGCCTGGCTCAGGGTCAAAGTCCGGCACCTGGGTGTAAGCCACCTCGCCAAAGAGAATGTTGGTTTGGCAACTTCCACAGCTGCCCGCGCGGCACCCGGAACTCACTGAGATGCCGTTGGCTTCGGCCATATCCAGAAGCGAACCCATCCCTGGTTGCCAGTGGATGACTTTGCCGGATTTTTTGAGCGTGACTGCGACAGGCTGTGAATCTGACGCAGCAACGGCTGGTACCCGGGGTGAATGTTTTCGTGTGACCGATGCAGGGCCGAACGCCTCAAAGTGAATGCGTGCGTCAGGCACCCCCCAGTCCTCCAGTGCGGGCACCAGGCTGGCGAGCATCGGCCCCGGCCCGCAAATGTAGTAGTGATAGGGCTTGAGTGGGAGCAGTCGGCGCAATAACGCCACATCCACGCGGCTGTGGTGGCGGTGAACTGCAGGGTCGGGATGGGGCAGCTCGTCGCGTGCTCCCGGGTTGCTGAAACACAAGTGCAAATGAAAATTGGCATGGGCCGCAGCCCCCGCCGAAAGCTCAGCCTGCATGACCAATTCGGTGCTGTCGCGCACGCCGTAAAACAGCCAGATTTCGCGCTCAGGCTGATGGGTCAGGCACCAGTTCAGCATGCTCAGCATGGGCGTGATGCCGATGCCGCCGCCTATCAGGACGACAGGCGCGTCGCTTCGATCCAGATAAAAATGACCTGAAGGTGCGCGCGCTTGCAAGCGGCTGCCCATCTCCACATGATCGTGGAAAAAGTTGGAAGAAATGCCAGGCGCGAGCCCGCTGTCAGCGGGGGGAGGCGCCCGCTTGATGGAGATCCGAAACCGGTCTGGGTTCGGTGCATCGGACAGCGAGTAGCACCTGATGATGGGGCGGGGGTCGCCGTTCGGCGCCACGGTGTCCAGTCGAAAGGTGAGGAACTGGCCTGGCCTGAAGTCCGCCAGTGCTTGCTGGTCTTCGGGCACAAGGTAGAACGAGCAAACCTGTCCGTGCGGGTCTTCGATGTCTTTTCGCTCCACGATGAATGTGCGAAAACCAGCCCATGGCAACGGCGCTTCGGGGCGTTGTGACGCGCCGGGATCCGGCATGCTCAGGTCGCATGCGCAAGCCGCCTTGAGTAGGGCTTGATAGGAGCGCCAATGGTGCCAAAACCCGATGCCAAGGTAGGTGGCAACCTGGAGAAAGATGCCGCTGGCAATCCAGAGCACCAGTTGAAGGGAGGTCATAAGTGCCTCGAGCTTATGCTTGTCTATTTGAGATCGACTTAACGTGGATCAAGTGAGTGCCCATGAATTGAGAAACCGGAGTTCTCGTTG
>CAZBKX010000805.1:0-2941 GCA_964492535.1 uncultured Rhodoferax sp.
GGGCACACAGGTCCGCGTGGTGGCGCAAGGCGTCGGTTTCCAGATCACCGGTGACGGACAGGCAGTGTCGGCGGGCGTGGTGGGGCAGCCCGCCCGCGTCAGAATGAGCAACGGGCGGATCATGTCTGGCGTGGTGCTGGACAACCGCACTGTCCTGCTGGCGCTCTGATACATTGCAGTTTTAGCGAAAAAAGGGCTAAAGTCGCTGCTGATTGAGCCGATAGTGAACTTACGAGGCTACAAGTTCAGTAGTTTTGGAGGTCATGATGAAAATAGGTCAACCGTCAGATAATTCGATCCCGTCCAGCACGTCGGCTCAATCCGCCGCTGCCAAGGCTACCCAGAGCCCAACGACAACTGCAATTGCCACGGCAGCCAAGGGTACGCCACTGGCTGGTGTGGCCGTCACGGTGTCCAGCTTGGCGCGCTCCCTTGAGTCAACCAACCGTGGGCAGGCAGCCGACATGGATCTCAAGAAGGTCGAGGCTGTGAAAACTGCTATTGAGCAAGGCACATACAAAGTGGATGCCGAGGCCATTGCTGATAGATTGCTGTCCAATGCGCAGGAAATGCTTGATCGCACGCGTATTTAGGCAGTTCCAACCCAATTTGGAGTTTGATCGATGTTGTCAGCCCCTTTGGAAGCTGCACTTCAACACGTTGAGAAGCAGTTCAAGGACTTGTCCCTCGCGCTCGTGAGCGGCGAGCCCGTAGCGCTGGAGTCAGCCAGTGTGGCCATGCGGCAAGCTGGTATCGACTTTTCCGCCCTGATCCAGAGATTAACGCCTGCCGAGCGAAAAAACCGGCAACTCACGGTTCGCTTGAAAGCGCTGGCAGACGGCTTGGGGGAGCGCCGGGCAAGTCTGTTGCGTCAAACCGTCTTGGTTGAACGCAAACTCAACACCATTCTCCCCGCAACGCAGGATGGTACCTACGCCAATTCTGCGGGTGCTTACGGCAACCCTGCAAAATCCTCTGGCGCGTTTAAGCGCTTTTCTGCCTGATCGCGTACGCGGTCAGTGAGCACGCATTTTTGAGCGCAGCCGGGCAATTGACTGGCTGTGCAGTTGGCAAACCCGGGACTCGGTTACATCCAGTACCGCTGCAATTTCCTTGAGGTTCATGTCCTGCTCGTAATACATGCTCATGATTAATTGCTCCCGTTCTGGCAGGTTCTTGATGGCTGCCACAAGGGCTTGGCGCAAGCGCTGGTCACGTAGCATGTGCATGGGATCAGCCTCTGCATCGCCAACATGGCGATCCAGGAAGTTGTTTTCATCTTCTGCGGAGCCAGCCATGTCTTCGAGATACACCAGTTGAGTCCCGCGTACTTTGCCGAGGAGGCTTTGGTAATCCACCAGGCTCAGGCCAAGTTCCGCTGCGATTTCGCTCTCTTGCGGGCTGCGGCCAAGTCGGTGCTCCAGGCGCCGCAAGGCTTGCTCGATTTCCTTTTGGCTCTTGCGCGAACCACGGGACATCCAGTCGTTGTTGCGCAACTCGTCCAGCATGGCGCCCCTGATGCGTTGCGTGGCAAAAGTTTCAAACTGCACACCCTGAGTCGCCTCGTAACGCGTCAACGCCTCGGATAGCCCGATCAAGCCCACTTGAATGAGGTCATCCACTTGTACGTTGGCGGGCAACTTGACCATCATGTGGTGTGCCAGACGCCTGACCAGTGGCTGGTACTGCCGAATCATGGCATTTCTGTCCAGGTGCCCATTGGCGGTATACATCAATGACTCTCCACAAAATGATGACGGTGAAGTGGCATCGCATTTTCCAGCAATCTCAGCGCCAGTCGACTGACGTCGTTAGAGTCGCGATTGTTTGGCTGGCGCGCCCGGATGGTGAGTGGATCGATTTGATAGCCTAAAAACTCCATGGCGCATTGCTTCAGATTATCTACCTCGGGGCGACCCATTTCCGACAAATCCGGCCCGTCATTCGCAACTATTCTGGCCACCGTAGGGCGCAGGTTGGCGTTGAGAAGCATTTGTTTGAGTGCTTGGTAGGCTGTCACTGGCGAAGTCTTTAGTGTGGAAACGGTCAGCAGCGGCTGGATGCCACTGCCCGGCAATAGACGTACCAGAACTTCTGCACGTGCATAGATCACGATGACGCCAAAATTCTGCAGCAAACCGCCCAGTGGGTCCAGGGGCAAGCCCTGCGACGTACCGCATCTGCTCATTCTCAGGAGTCCGAGGGCAGCCGGCAGCACAGACCAAGACTTGGGCTCATTGAGTTCTTCATCACGCCAGGACGCATCGTCCAGCAAGTGGGCCAGCCCGGGATTGTTGTCTGATTCGACGGCATTGGCGTCGAGGACCATCACAGAATACCCCGAGTCAACCAGCGTGGAGCACAGGCCCCAGAGCAGTGGCAGCTCTCCCTGTTGGTCGCCGTGGCTGGCCATGGCAATGACCCTGGGCGCGGCCTGCAAGGCCATGCTTTGGAGTCCTGCTCCCTGGTTGACGCAGGTTTCAAGCATCAAACCGTCCTGCATGGCTGGAGGTGGGCTGGGCAAAGAAGAAGCCCAGGTCGGCAGGCTTGGGGTCGAAAGCGGATTTGAGTGGCGCTCGCATGGACAGTCGGACCAGCTTGGCGGCGTCGGCCTGCTCCCAATCTTCCGGGACTTTTTGGCCCATGGTGACACCCCGCAAGACCAGCTGGTGGCGAATGATGGCGTCCAGGGCCGGGCCCACTTTGGCGGCTTCATCAACTTTTGACAGGATGGCCTGTTGAATGCCGCTGGACTTGAAGGATGAAACCACATCATCCAGCGTGTCACCATGACTCCCTGCATTGAGAACCAGCAAACGGTTGACTTTGGGCAGGTTCAACACGTCCAGCATATCCCTCCTGCGTGGGTCGCTGGGCGCGAGGCCTGTGGTGTCGATCAAGACCATCTTTTTGTTGGTTAAAAGGTTCAGTAAATCCTGAA
>CAZBKX010000806.1:0-1815 GCA_964492535.1 uncultured Rhodoferax sp.
AGCTCCGAGCCGAAGCGCTGCACCCACAGGTCGTATGCCAAGGGCCCCACCGGCCGGGCATCCCCTTCCGGCAGGTCGAAAATTTCGCCCGGCAATTCCCCGCAAAACGCCTTCCCCTCCTCGGGAAGCGCCGCCAAATCGATCTTCAAACGCGCCTTCATGCCGCGAATCTAACCCACCGCCGCCCGCCGCCAAGCCGCAACTTTCGCGGCATGGGGCGGTCCTCAGGCGGAACACGGATTCCGCGCCTCCGGAGGCATGAAAACACCGAACTTTCGGGCTCCACCCATGCCAGCGGCCGGCCGCATTGCACGGCGGAAATAAAATTTTTCCCATTGTTCCTGAAAGCATTGCACCGGGACGACCCGCTCAAGCTCCGATGGTTAAGAAATCCTGATGAATTTTTTGAAATTCCAGCCGCCACCACCCCGCTCTCTAACAGATGAAATTTTTCTCCACCCCCAGACTTGGGCCCCGGCCCGTGGTCAAAGCCTCCCAAACCCCGGATTTTAAGCATGATTTACTTGGTGATTACAATCTTTAAGCTCAATATGTGGTATTGTGAATAATTTGTGGATACCACATGAGCAAAATCGAATTGACCACCACCACGGTTTCCAACAGTCTCCACGACGCTGCGCCTGTCGCGAAACGATTCATTTTCACCCCTTCATTCCACACTGCCAACCATGTCCGCCACCACCACCGTCAAGCTCGGAGACCGCACCTTCATCCTCGACAAAGCCAAGGCCGAGGAAGCCTTCGCGGCCAAGAAAGTCATCAACGGCCGCGACACGATGTTCTTCAACATCCTGCCGCTCAAATACCAGTGGGCCTACGATCTCTACAAGACGATGAAGAACAACCACTGGGAACCCGAGGACATCACCATGCAGAAGGATGTCGAACAGTGGCGCTCCGATGAGATCTCCGACGTCGAACGCTGGATCATCAAGATGGGCATCGCCTACTTCTCCGCCGCCGAAGGCATCGTCGGCGACAACATCCTCCACGTCGTGCGCGAACTCGTCACCGCCCCCGAGCTCAAGCTGGTGCTCGGCCGCCACGCCCATGAGGAAAACATCCACGCGGACAGCCTCGTTTACATGCTCTCCTCGCTCGGCCTCAACCCACACGAATGTGAGGCAATGTTCGAGGACGTGCCCACCATCAAGGACAAGAACACCTTCGTTGTTTCCAACAGCCGCGCCCTGCGCCGCGATATCGACCTCACCGTCACCTCCAACAAGCAGGCGCTCGCCAAGAACATCTTCATGTTCGGCCAGGTCATGGAAGGCACCCAGTTCTACGGCCTTTTCGGCATGATCCTGAGCCTTTATCGCCAGAACAAGTTCCCCGGCATCGGCACCATGTTCCGCTACACCCTGCGCGACGAATCCAACCACATCGAGGTCTTCCGCAACCTGCTCATGGACCTCGTCGACGAGAACCCGGACATCTGGACCGAGGAGTTCCGCGAGGATCTCCGCAGCACCATGAAGGAGGGCATCGAACTCGAAAAGGCCTTCATCCGCGACTGCCTCCCGGTCGCCGGCCTCGGCCTCAACTCCGCCGACTTCGAGACCTACATCGACTACATCGCCGACCGCCGCCTCGCCTCCTGCGGGCTCGCCCCACTCAACGCCAACACCACCAACCCCTTCCCCTGGCTCGCCGAGATGATGGACATCAAGAAGGAAACCAACTTCTTCGAAGGCCGCGTCACCGAGTATCAGAAAGCCTCCGCCCTCGGCGCGGTGCACGATGATGATCTGTGAAGAAGTGCCGAGTGATCAATGAGCACTCGGCACTAAC
>CAZBKX010000807.1:0-7340 GCA_964492535.1 uncultured Rhodoferax sp.
AAAAAAACGCCACCAAGCGACTGGCCGCCATCGCCAAGCTAGCCTTTGAAGTGATCCCGCAAGACCCTGCGCGCGCCGAATACCGCCAGGGAAATACGCTGGGTGAGGGCCACAAACACTGGTTTAGGGCCAAATTTTTCCAGCAATACCGCCTGTTCTTTCGTTACCACGCCCAAAGCAAAGTGATCGTCTTTGCCTGGGTGAATGACGAAGACACCAAACGCGCGTTCGAGAGCGATGACGACGCCTACCGGGTGTTTCGCAAAATGCTCGAAGGCGGCCACCCCCCAGACGACTGGTTACCGCTTCTTGCTGAGGCCCGAAGCGAATCGGGCCGGTTGCAGAAGCTTGCTGAACTCAACGCGCGATGAAGCGTTGAAAAATGCCATACCAATGAGTCCCTCTATTCCCCGAAGCACTTCCCTAATGACCTGGACTACCCCCACCGACCTGCGCGCCCAAGTGCAAAAGCTGTGGGACAAGGGCGATTTGCTGCGTCCGCTGGTCATGGGTGCGCCCCAACCACCGCGTCGCTTGCGCTTCAATGGCCCCAGTTCTTCAGAGCTGACGGAGCGTTTTGATGAAGTTAGGGTTTGGCTGGAGGCGCTGCGCCGTATGCCGCAACTGCGCATTGTCTGGCGTGAGTTCAATCACCGCGTATTGGGCGCCAATGCGGTGCCCGATGAACTTTGGCTCGACAAACCGGAGCAGGCGCTGGCCTTGATTGGGCAGCAAAAGGCCGCCCACCGCTTGGCTGGGTTGCTCCAGAACACCCGCGAGTTTGACGGGGCCATTTTTGAGGCGATTGCCCCCTGGCTGGAGAAGCGGCCGCTGACCGCCTTGGCGCTGGCCGATGAGTGGCCGCGTTTATTGAGGGTGCTGGCTTGGGTACGCGCCCATCCACGCCCCGCCATCTATCTGCGTCAGGTGGACTTGCCCGGGGTGGACAGCAAATTCATCGAGGCGCACCGGGGTGTGTTGGCCGAGCTGCTGGACCTCACCCTGCCCCTGGACGAGATGGACTGGAGTGCCACCGGTATCGCGGGGTTCGCCCGCCGTTATGGTTTCAAAGACAAGCCTTTGCGCATTCGCCTGCGCCTGCTCGACCCCACCTTGGCGCTGCTGCCCGGGGCAGGCGATCCGGACATCACCGTCACGCAAGCCGCGTTTGAGCAACTGGGCGTCGCCTTGCCGGCGATGCACCGGGTGTTTATCACTGAAAACGAAGTCAACTTCCTGGCCTTTCCGCCTGTGGCCAGCAGCCTGGTCATTTTTGGTGCGGGTTACGGCTTTGACATGCTGGCCCAGGCGCAGTGGCTGCTTCAGCGCCACATTTTTTACTGGGGCGACATCGACACCCATGGCTTTGCCATCCTTGACCAGTTGCGCGCCCATTTCCCCCACGTTCAATCCCTGCTGATGGACGAGGCCACCCTGATGGCGCACGCCGACCATTGGGGCGACGAGCCGCAACCGGTGCTGCGCGATTTGCCCCGCCTCACCGCGCAGGAGGGCGCGGTCTACAACCTGCTGCGCGACAATCGCCTGCGCCCGCGCTTGCGGCTGGAGCAGGAGCGCATTGGATTTGGGTGGGTGCAGGGGGCGCTGGCGAGTTTATGCCCGGCGCCAAAGTCCGACTTTGACTCAGAGCGAGCGAAGCCGTGATCAGGGAGATGAATAGCCAACAGATACCGCAAGCAGCTGTTTGGTACCGCCAAACAGGTCAAATCCACCAGGCACAAGGAGTTAACCCATGACCGCCAAATGCATCATGGTGCTGGGCACCACCAGCGGCGCCGGTAAAAGCTGGCTGACCACCGCGCTATGCCGCCATTACGCCCGCCAAGGCCTCAAGGTCGCGCCCTTCAAGGCGCAAAACATGAGCAACAACGCCCGCGTCGTGGCGTCCAGCAACGGCGAGGGCGAAATTGGCAGCGCCCAGTATTTTCAGGCGCTGGCCGCCCGTGCGGAGCCACAAGCGCGCATGAACCCGCTGCTGCTCAAGCCCGAGCGCGATACCCACAGCCAAGTCGTGCTGATGGGGCAGGTGAGTGACGAACTCACCGCCATGCCCTGGCGGGGCCGCAGTTTGCATGTGTGGCCGCACATTGCCAAAGCGCTGGACGAGCTGATGGCCGAAAACGATGTGGTGGTGATCGAGGGCGCGGGGTCCCCGGCCGAGATCAATTTATCGAGCAGCGACATCGTCAACATGCGCGTGGCGCTGCACGCCAACGCCGCCTGCCTGTTGGTGACCGACATTGACCGGGGCGGGGCGTTTGCCCATCTGTATGGCACCTGGGCGCTGTTACCCGAGAACGAGCGCACGCTGATCAAAGGCTTTGTGTTGAACAAGTTCCGGGGTGACGCCAGCCTGCTGGCGCCTGCGCCGCAGATGCTGGAGCACCTCACGGGCATTCCCACCGTAGCGACTCTGCCAATGTGGTGGCACCACGGGCTGCCGGAAGAAGACGGGGTGTTTGATGACACAACCGCGGCCCGTGGCACGGTCACCCTCACGGTAGCGGTGATTGCCTACCCGCGCATCAGTAACCTGGATGAATTTCAGCCCCTCAAAAATATTCCGGGCGTGCGCCTGCAGTGGGTGCGCTCGCCCGCCGAATTGACGGGTTTGAGCGCCACGGACTGGATCATTCTGCCCGGCTCCAAACACACCAGCGGCGACCTGGCCTGGCTGCGCCAGCAGGGGCTGGACGGCGCCGTAGCCAAGCACGCCCAGAAGGGCGGGGCGGTGCTGGGCATTTGCGGTGGCCTGCAAATGCTGGGTGAGGCACTGGTGGACCCTCACGGCATTGATGGCAATGCGCCTGGCTTGGGGTTGCTTCCCCTGGTGACCGTGTTTGACGCGGACAAAACCGTGCGTCACACGCGGGTCCGGTTCGATGCCGGCATGACCGTGCCCGAGCCTGGCCCTGCCCCTGCCCCTACCTTGGACAGGGTGCATGCCGAAGCATGGATCAGTCACCCTTGGGCGGCATTGGCGGGCGTGCAGGTGGCCGGCTACGAGATTCACCACGGCCAGACGCAACAACACGCGGCTATGGCCCGCGCGGGGGACATGCCCCGCGAGGTGCTGCCCGGCGGCCTGGCCTGGCAAAACCGCAATGGCAATGTTCTGGGTTTGTACCTGCACGGACTATTTGAAGACCCCGCCGCACTGCAAGCGCTGTTTTCGGCCCACCTCACGGGACCGGTCCCCACACTGGACGCCGTGTTTGACGGGTTGGCCGACTTTATCGAACAACACTTTGAGCCAGGCGTTTTGCCGGCCCTGATTACCTGAATACCTCGTACCTCATATAGATTGACGCCTTACCATGCCCACCACCTTGCCCACCCTTGCCGACATACGCACCGCCGCCCACACGCAGGCACTGCAACACAAGCTCAACAATAAGACCAAACCCCTGGGGTCACTGGGGAGGCTGGAGGCGCTCGCCCTGCAATTGGGTGAAATTTTGGGGTCAACTTCCCCCTCGCTGGAGCAAGCTCAAATGGTGGTGTTCGCCGGGGATCACGGCCTGACCGCGCGCGGCATCTCGGCTTTTCCGAGTGACGTGAGCTGGCAGATGGTGGAGAATTTTTTGGCTGGAGGCGCTGCGGTGAGTGTGTTGGTCCGCCAAAACGGCATCGCCCTGACGGTGGTGGACTGCGGTGTGAACCATGATTTTTTGGCAGGTCTGCCGGTTGGAACCCAGCGGGCAGGCTTGCTGGTGCGTAAGGTGGCCGGAGGCGAACAGGGCACGGCCGACTCATCCACCCAGAGTGCCATGACGGCTGCGCAATGCCAGGCAGCACAGTACAACGGCCGGGAGATCGTCAGAGGCCTGCCGGGCAATGCGCTCCTGCTGGGCGAAATGGGCATTGGCAACACCTCGGCGGCCTCACTGCTGTTGGCCCGTCTGGCGGGGCTGGATATTGAGGTCTGCACTGGCGCGGGCACCGGCCTGGATGCACCTGCGGTGCAGCGCAAGACGGCGGTTCTGCGCGAGGTGCTGGCCCGCCATCCGGATGCGAAGGCGCCACTGGAGGCCTTGGCTGCGTTCGGCGGGTTCGAGATTGCCACGATGGTCGGCGCGGTGATGCAAGCTGCACATGAGCGTCGGGTGGTGGTGGTGGATGGATTCATTGCCACCTCGGCCGTGCTGGTGGCGCACGCCTTGCAGCCGCTGGTGTTGCAACGGTGCGTGTTTGCCCATCGTTCGGGCGAGCGCGGGCATGAGTTCATGCTGCAGCACCTGGGGGTGCAGGCGCTGCTGGATTTGGGTTTGCGTTTGGGGGAGGGCTCGGGCGCGGCGCTGGCCTGGCCGCTGCTTCAATCGGCCTGCGCCATCCTGCGGGACATGGCCAGTTTTGAGTCAGCCGGCGTGTCCAATAAGTCGCCAACCGGGGCGGCACTGGCCTGACCAAGCGGCCGCCGCCAGCTTGGGGCAGGTCAGGGTGGGCTGACTTCCAGCATGATTTCGTTGCGGCGAAACATCGGCAGCGTCCAGGGCGGGTCATAGCGCGCCAATTGCGGACTGCCAATGCGCGTCATTTTCTTGGCACTCACCCAGGCCAGCAATTCATCGGTGTGTTGCTGCACCCGGGCTTCGGTGTTGAAGCCCGAAAAGCTCAGCACCGCCCAGGTTTTGGCGGGTACCTCGCGCAGGGTCACCGCCGTGTTGTTGGGCTTGGGCAAGCTGGCCAGCGTGTACTGGCTGGGCATGACGAAATGCACCCGCCAGCGCTTGGCGCCTTCCATCGATAACGGGGTTCCAGACTGCGGCTCGATCGTTACTGGCGCTGTCATGGCGATTTTTTGTGACGGTGCCGCAGGCTCCAGGGTCACGGGCGCCGTCATGGCGATCTTGGCGATCTTGGCGGAGTCGGTACCGCCTGCGGCTTTGTTGTCACCAAAAATATAACCGGCAATGGCCCGAAACCCCTTGTTGGAGGCCTCGCTCATGTCGCCATCCACCCAGGTCTCGGCCACGATGAAGGCCGGGTAACGGCGCAGCTCGATGTTGTTTTCTTTGGAAATCAGCTCAAATTTGGGTTCTTCAGTGGCCATGGCCGTGCCTCCCAGCAACAGCCCGAGGGCCAAAAAAATAGTGGTTCGCACGACATTTTTCATGGTGCGGGGGCGTCCGTGTCAGCCGTTGCCGCAGGGGGTTCGCTAGTCTGGGCCTCAAGTGTCGGAGCACACATGGTGTCCCCGTTCCACTGCTGGCCACACCAGCAGCGACCCTGTGCGTCGATCATGCAAGTGCCTGTGCCGCAGCAGCGTTCATCGTCAGTCATGCTGATTCTCCTTGGGTGAAATTCATACTGGTCTGTTTAAAACTGTACCACCATGGGCACAATCCCGGCCTGTCAAGGGTGAACGCCGTGATAGCCTCTGGCGCAGGGCGGGCGACAAAGCAGTCCAACGCCCCGATCCGTCAACCTTGCCAAACGTCCTTGTTCACTCGCCATTCAGAGCCTCATGCTTCATTTTTTGTCTCAAGCCTGCCGGCACTACCTGCTCGCACTGCAATTTTTTACCCGCATTCCGGTCACTGGCCGGTTGGCGGACTGGGTGGGTTTCAGCCCGGTGATGTTGCGTGCCAGTGCCGGCCATTTTCCTGGGGTGGGCTGGTTGGTGGGCAGCCTGCTGGCGGGATTCACGGCTGTGCTGCTGGCGGCCCTACCAAGCCATGCGTTTTCACCGCTGGTGGCCGCAGGCCTGGGCACGGCGCTTGGGGTGCTGATGACGGGGGCTTTCCATGAAGACGGTCTGGCCGACGTGTTTGACGGGCTGGGCGGCAGCCCGGACCGGGCGCGTGCGCTGATCATCATGAAAGACTCACGGGTGGGTGCTTTTGGTGCCATCGCCGTCATGCTGGTGTTGCTCAGCAAAATCGCCTTGCTCGCGCTGCTGGGGTCGGTGAGTGGGGTGCTGATGTGTGTGGCGCTGTTTTTGGCGCATGTGGTGTCACGCACTTGGCCGCTGCTGCTGATTCGGCTGATGCCACATGTGGGGGATGCTGCGGGGTCCAAATCCAAACCGTTGGCGGATCAAATCAGTCTCAGAAGCCTGTTGACGAGCTCTTTATGGTGTTTTGGTGCTCTGGCCGGCGTTCTGTATGTCTATGATGCATCATATTTGATAGCAATTGACATCCGGGGCTTCAACCCGTGGGTGGCACTCTCCACCGCGCTGGCTTTGTCCGCGTTGGCCTGGGGGCTGATGGGGCGCTGGTTTTGGCGGCGCCTTCAGGGTTTCACGGGTGATTGCCTGGGTGCCACGCAGCAAGTGTGCGAGCTGGCGTTTTATCTGGGCCTGGCGGTGAGCTTGTGAAAGCCCCCACGCCATGAAGCTTTGGATGGTGCGCCATGCGCAACCCCTGATCGAGGCCGGCATCTGCTACGGCGCCACCGATGTAGCCGCTGACGCGCAGGCCACGCTGCAGGCGGCCCGCACACTGGCGCAGCTTTTGCCTGCTGGCCTGGCCATGCTGTCGTCACCACTTCAAAGATGTGAGCGCTTGAGCCAATCAATTTGCCGGCTAAGGCCCGATTTGACCTACAAAACCGATCCACGACTCATGGAGATGGATTTTGGCGCCTGGGAGGGCCAACGCTGGGATGCCATTGCGCCCGCCGAGCTGCAAAGCTGGACCGACGCCTTTGACACCTGGCGCTGCGGCGGCGCTGAATCCGTGAATCAGATGATGGCACGGGTGTCAGCACTGTGGGATGCATCGCGGGCAAGCAGGCAAAACACTGTCTGGATCACCCATGCCGGCGTGATTCGTGCTGCCAATCTGGTGGCGAGTGGTACGCGCCGGATTCACCGGGCCGATCAATGGCCGGTGGCGGGCCCTGCATTTGGAAGCCATCAGGTGCTGGATGACACAAACGCCCCCTGACGGATGCCAACCGGTGGCTGGCACTCCGGTCAGGCAGGCCGGGGCGTCTTGGCCTTGAAATCGCAGTACTGACTTACCGCGCACTGCCAGCACAGGGGCTGGCGGGCCTTGCACACATAACGGCCGTGCAGAATCAACCAGTGGTGCGCGTCCACCAGATACTCCGGCGGGATGCGCTTGAGCAGCTTGTGCTCCACCGCCAGCGGCGTTTTTCCCGGCGCAAGACCCGTGCGGTTGCCCAGCCGAAACAAATGCGTGTCCACCGCCATCGTGGGCTCGCCAAAAGCCACATTGAGCACCACATTGGCGGTCTTGCGGCCCACACCCGGCAGAGCCTCCAGCGCCTCGCGGGTGCGCGGTACCACACCCCCATGTTGGTCGACCAGAATGCGGCAGGTTTGCATCAAATGTTTGGCCTTGGAGTGG
>CAZBKX010000808.1:0-1796 GCA_964492535.1 uncultured Rhodoferax sp.
GGGGGTGAAACTGCTCGTGCTCGAACTTCTCACCTTCGATCCATTTGGCGGCAGCCACCAGCGATGGCTCGCGCTCCAGGTGGCGCACATACCAGTCGCGCGCGCTGAATGAGTCGTTCCCGCTGGAATTAGCCAGCGTCACGATGGCATCAAGCACGTCCAGGGAGGGGGTGACCTCGTAATTGGCCTTTAGCAAAGTCAATGCATCCGATTCCTGCGAGCAAATGATGGCCAGCTTCGCGAGGGGCCCTGCGATGAGGGGAGCCGCCCCGGGCGATGCTTCAAAGCCTTTCCTTAAAGACTCGAAGGCCCTTGCATGATTGCCTTGGCCAGCTAGAAGGCTGGCAAGCTCCATCCTGGGACGCGCCGCCGTAGTCGCAGTCTGAATCGCAGCTTGCAACAGATGTTCCGCCTTTTCAGTTTGCTGGTTGGCCAGGCAACCGGCAGCTTGCTCGCAGAGGTAATGGGACAGGCGCCCATCAAAGTTGCCCTGGTCGGATTGCGCCAGTTTCAAAGCCACGTGTGCGGCGTGCTCCCAGTCCCGGCTGCGTTCGTAGTTGGCCAGCAGGGCCAGCCGTGCCTGGGCTTCAAAGGGCGTGCCCTCCAGTTTGATTAAGGCATCTTCGGCCCGGTCAAGCAGGCCAGCCTTGAGGTAGTCCAACGCCAAGGCGTGTTGTGCTCGCTGGCGGTCTGTCAGGCTCAAGTCGCCCCGCGAAAGGAGGTGCTCATGAACGCGCACGGCGCGCTCGTATTCGCCTCTTCGGCGAAACAAGTTCCCCAGTGCAAAGTGAAGCTCCGAGGTGTCAGGGTCGTTTTGGACTGCTTCAATGAAAGCATCAATCGCCTGGTCTTGCTGCTCATTGAGCAAGAAGTTCAGACCCTTGAAATAGGCCTTGGGTGCCTGATGGTTTTCAATGCGCAATTGGCGCAGGTCCAGACGGGAGGCGATCCAGCCCAAGCCGAAGGCAAGAGGCAGGCCCAGCAAGATCCAGCTCAGGTCAAAGTCCATGCGTGGGAAGCAACTGAGCGTCGAGGTCGTCTACAGAGTGATTGGCTGCTGCCGTGTCTTGAATCCTGGCGCGGCGCTGTTTCCACCAACGCGGGACCATACCCAGCACGCCTACGGCCACCCCCATGGCAAACGCAGACAAAACCACCAATACTTGGGGGGCACGCCACTGGGTGCCAAAGAAGAAATGCACAGTCGTGTCCTGCTGGTTATTCAGCGCGAAAGCAAACAGGGTAAAAAAAATGGCTGCCTCAAGTACCCACTTAAGCAACCACATAAAGTGTTTCATCAATCACCCTCA
This sequence comes from uncultured Rhodoferax sp., assembly GCA_964492535.1. Lineage (GTDB taxonomy): Bacteria > Pseudomonadota > Gammaproteobacteria > Burkholderiales > Burkholderiaceae_C > Rhodoferax. Next base: position 1,311 of record CAZBKX010000808.1, read on the forward strand.
AGAGGACTGGATTCTAACGTTGCCTTGTTAGAGTTTTGCCTTGGGCTCGAGTTCGGCTGTGCGCTGATCAACCGCTTCACGCAGGGCCTTACCGGGTTTGAAATGAGGTACCCGTTTTTCGGGGATGGCCACACTCTCGCCACTGCGTGGGTTACGGCCCATGCGTGGAGGCCGATGGGTGACCGAAAAGCTGCCAAATCCCCGAATTTCAATTCGGTGGCCCCGCACCAAGGCGTCATTCATCGCGTCAAGAATCGTCTTTACGGCAAATTCAGCATCACGATGAGTCAGTTGCCCAAAACGGGCCGCCAGTGCTTCAACAAGGTCAGAGCGGGTCATGTGGTGACTGGGTTATGACAAAAAAAGACCGGCGCGCTATGCGACCGGTCATCCTTTTACAGGAGGTTCAACAATTAATTGTTGTTATCCAGCTTGGCGCGCAACAAGGCACCCAAGCTTGTCGTGCCGGCGTTCTCACGAGCAGAT
>CAZBKX010000809.1:0-1674 GCA_964492535.1 uncultured Rhodoferax sp.
CGGTTTTCAACCCGACATGAAGAGCGCCGGTATTGGAGCCGGTTTGATTGCGGGTGTTGTGGTGCTGATCTGGCTTGGTACAGGCTTTTTCATAGTCCAAGAGGGTCAGCAAGCCGTGATTACCCAATTCGGCAAGTACCAGTCAACAGCAGGTGCAGGCTTTAACTGGCGTCTGCCATACCCCATTCAACGGCATGAACTCATTTTTGTCACCCAGATCCGCTCTGTGGATGTTGGGCGCGATACGGTCATCAAAGCCACGGGCCTGCGTGAATCAGCCATGCTGACCGAGGATGAAAACATTGTCGAAATCAAGTTCGCGGTTCAATACCGACTCAACGATGCCCGGGCCTTTTTGTTTGAAAGCAAGGACCCCACAGCAGCCGTTGTCCAAGCGGCAGAAACATCGGTCAGAGAGGTTGTGGGCAAAATGAAAATGGACAGCGCTCTGTCGGAAGAACGCGACCAAATTGCTCCGCGTGTGCGGGCCCTGATGCAGAAAATACTTGATCGCTACAAGGTCGGTATTGAGGTGGTGGGGATCAACCTGCAGCAAGGAGGCGTGCGTCCTCCGGAGCAAGTGCAAGCCGCCTTTGATGATGTGTTGAAAGCTGGTCAGGAGCGGGAGCGCGCCAAGAACGAAGCACAGGCTTATGCCAATGATGTGGTGCCGCGCGCAGTGGGTTCTGCTTCACGCCTCAAGGAAGAGGCAGATGCTTACAAGGAAAGAATCGTGGCCCAGGCGCAGGGTGATGCACAGCGCTTCAGGTCGGTTCTGACCGAATATCAAAAGGCACCCCAAGTGACCCGTGACCGCATGTATGTTGACGCCATGCAGCAGGTGTACAGCAGCGTGACCAAGGTCATGGTTGATTCCAGCCAAGGCTCGAACCTGTTGTATCTCCCGCTGGACAAGATCATGCAGATGACAAACCAAACGGCGGATGGCGCGGCTGCGGCAATGCCGGCCGCAGTGCCAACCAACACGGTCACCGCCCCCGCTACTGACTCACGTGCCCGGGACGCTGGACGTACCCGTGATCGTGATACCCGCTAGGAGTTCAGCATGAATAAATTAGGTTTGGTTTTTTCCAGTTTTCTGGTGCTTCTTGCCCTGGCGAGTTCCATATTGTTCGTGGTTGACCAGAGGCAGTTTGGTGTGTTGTACGCGTTGGGGCAAATCAAGGAGGTGATCACCGAGCCTGGTTTGAACTTCAAGTTGCCACCACCCTTTCAAAATGTCTCTTACATCGACAAGCGCCTGTTAACGCTCGACAGTACGGACAATGAACCCGTGCTGACCGCTGAAAAACAGCGGGTTGTCATTGACTGGTACGTTCGCTGGAGGATCTCGGAGCCGAGCGAATACATCCGCAATGTGGGTACCAACGAGGCCGCTGGTGCCAGTCAGTTGAATCGTGTGGTTCGCAATGCTTTTCAGGAGGAGATCAACAAGCGTACTGTGAAGGAACTTTTGTCCCTGAAGCGTGAAGCATTGATGGAAGATGTGAAGAAAGAGGTTTTGACCCAGGTTCGCGGAGCCAAGCCTTGGGGTGTGGACGTAATTGATGTTCGCATCACACGTGTTGACTACGTTGACGCCATTACTGAGTCGGTTTATCGCAGGATGGAAGCCGAGCGAAAGCGTGTGGCCAATGAATTGCGCTCGACCGG
>CAZBKX010000810.1:0-9425 GCA_964492535.1 uncultured Rhodoferax sp.
ATCCTGGCCCTGAGCGTGGTGGGCGCACAAGGCGCCCTCCAGTTACCGAATGCACCTGCCGGCTGGTGGGGGCTGGCGGCACTCACGGTGTTGTACGGCACTGCGTTCACCATGATGTTCACGCTGCTGCCCAAGCTGGGCGTGGTGGGCAGCTCGCCCATCATGAATGTGGAGCCGGTGTTTGCGCTGGTACTGGCCTGGCTGCTGCTCGGGCAGACCATAGCGCCCTGGCAGGTGGCTGGCGCCCTGCTGGTGGTGGGTGCCGTCATGGCGCTGGGACTGCGCGATAAACTTGATAGCTACTTGCGCAGGAAAGGCGCCGGCTAGAGGCCAAAAAGGCTTAAAAAAGTTTAGAACGGCATTTTGGGCATGCCTTTCATGCCCCCCATGCGTTTCATCATCTTCATCATGCCGCCGCCCTTCATCTTCTTCATCATGTCCTGCATCTGCTCAAACTCCTTGAGCATGCGATTGACTTCCTGAACCTGCACGCCAGCGCCCATGGCGATGCGGCGCTTGCGGGTGGATTTGATGAGTTCGGGCTTGCGCCGCTCCAGCGGCGTCATGCTGTGGATGATGCCCTCCTTGCGTTTGATGTCTTTTTCCACCTTGCCCATGTCCATCTGCCCGGCTTTGGCGGCCATCGAGGCTGGCAACTTGTCCATCAGGCTGGACAGGCCACCCATCTGCTTCATCTGCTGGATCTGGGCCAGAAAATCATTCAGATCAAAACCACCACCACTCTTGACCTTGGCCGCCAGCTTTTGTGCGGCCTCCATGTCCACGCCCGCGGTGACCTGCTCCACCAGGGCCAGGATGTCGCCCATGCCCAAAATGCGCCCGGCGTGGCGCTCGGCGTCAAACACCTCCAGGCCGTCGAGTTTCTCGCTCGTACCCGCAAACTTGATCGGTGCGCCGGTCACCTGGCGCACGGACAGGGCCGCACCGCCGCGGGAATCGCCGTCGAGCTTGGTCAGGATGATGCCGGTGAGCGGCAGCGCTTCCTTGAACGCCCGGGCCGTGTTGATCGCGTCCTGCCCCTGCATGGCGTCCACCACAAACAAAGTCTCCACCGGGTTCAACACCGCATGGAGGTCCTTGATCTCGCGCATCAGGGCTTCGTCAATGGCCAGGCGACCTGCGGTATCGACCAGCAGCACGTCAAAGTAGTGTTTTCGGGCGTAGTCCAGCGCGGCCAGCGCAATGTCCACCGGCTTTTGATCCGCCGTGCTGGGGAACCACTCGGCACCGGACTGGGCCGTGACCGTCTTGAGCTGCTCAATGGCCGCCGGGCGGTAGACGTCGCCGGAGACGGTGAGCACTTTTTTCTTGCGTTTTTCGATCAGGTGCTTGGCCAGCTTGCCGGTAGTGGTCGTCTTGCCGGCACCTTGCAAGCCAGCCATCAGGATGACCGCCGGGGGCTGGGCCGCCAGATTGATGTCGGCCACGCCCTCGCCCATGGTGGCTGCCAGTTCCCGGTTGACGATGCCCACCAAAGCCTGCCCTGGAGACAAGGAACTCAGCACCTCTTGGCCCAGTGCCTTCTCCTTGACGCGGGCAATGAAGTCGCGCACCACGGGCAGCGCGACGTCGGCCTCCAGCAGGGCCATGCGGACCTCGCGCAGCATGTCGGCCACATTGGCGTCGGTGATGCGGGCCTGGCCACGAATTTCCTTGACGAGGCGGGAGAGTTTGTCGGTAAGGGCGGAGGCCATAGGGGGTATTCCGGAAAACGGAACCAAAGTTGGGTGCCAACAGGCACTGGCAATGTGCAAAACGCTAAACTGTCGCCATGATTTTAGCCAGTGCGACTCCGCTCACTTTGACCTTGGCCCTGGCTTCGGCGGGTGCCTATGCCGTGTCGGCCGTCGGGGCGGTGCGCTTGGGCCAGCGCGTTGTACGCACAGCGGTTTGGCTGGCTTGGTTGCTGCACGGTGTTTTACTGGGCTGGAGCCTGTTTGGAGAGCAGCCTTTGTTTGGTTTTGCCCCAGCCTTGTCGATGACAGCCTGGCTGGTCGCCGCCGCTTATGCGGTGGAGAGTCATGTTTACCCCCTCCTGAAAACCCGCTGGACCCTGTCGGCTTTGGGCACCGTGACGGTTCTGCTGTCTGTGGTGTTCCCCGGCAGTCCGCTGCATGCCAATGCCTCGCCCTGGCTGCCGTTTCATTGGGCGGTCGGCATCGCCTCCTATGGCATGTTCGGGGTGGCCGTGGTGCATGCGTGGATGATGTCGCGCGCCGAGGAACGCATCCGGCTGGCCGCTGACCCCCACAGCGGCTTGCCTTTGCTGACCATGGAGAGGTTGACGTTCCGGTTTGTCGGTGCGGGTTTCGTGCTCTTGACCGTGACCTTGGTCGTGGGCCTTCTTTTTGGCAAGCAGCTTTACGGCAGCGCCACATTGACTTACTGGAATCACAAAACCATTTTTTCCGTGCTGTCCTGGTTGACCTTTGCCGTTTTGTTGATTGGGCGAGCTCAATTTGGCTGGCGCGGTCGCCGGGCGGTAAGGTTCCTGTATGCCGGGTCCGGGTTGCTTTTAATGGCCTATGTGGGTTCACGCTTTGTCATGGAAGTCATTCTTGGGCGGGCCTTATGAAAGTCATCCTCCTGATATTTGTGATTTTGTTGGGCGTGTGGCTGTGGCGCTCAAGCCGGCCCACCTTGCCCCGACCCAAGCAACCTGAAACGGGCACCGAGGCGCAACCACTTCACATGGTCTCCTGCGCCTTTTGTTCGGTTCACCTCCCGGCGGCCGAGGCCATTCAGGGCAAACAGGGGGTGTACTGCAGCGCGGACCACCTGGCGCGCGCGGAGCACCAGGGTTGAGCACACCGTCAGAGCGCTTGTCCTGGTTCGGCCCTTACCAGCCTGATCAAGGCAGCGAGCAGGCGGACACGCCGCTTGAGTTCGAGCGCTTGTGGCGAGGATTCATGACCGCCCGCGTCACCCTGGGGTTGGTATTGCTCGGGCTTCAGGGCACGCTTCATGCACTGGGTTCCCCGGGAGACATTTGGCTGATCTGGTTTTGCGCCGCCTATTTTGCCGTGGCACTGGCGGCAGGCCTGTTGGCGAAACCACGCCAGATGGACCCGACTTTGGGAGTCCACTGGGTCAGCAGCGTCGGGGTCGACATTCTGGTCTATGCCATTTTGCAATGGGCTCAGGGCAGCAGCATCAACTTCACGCCATTTTTTGCACTGCCTGTGCTGATGGCCGCGGTTCTCGGGTCACTGCTGCTGGCCCTGGGGGCTGCGGCCAGCGTGACCTTGCTGATGTTTTCACACGGCGCCTGGATCAGCCTGTATGGTCAGGCAGACAGCGCGCCCTATTTTCTGCAAGCCGCACTGACGGGCACAGGGTTTTTTGTGCTTGCGTTTGTGGCGCACCAAATCGCTACCCGGCTGGCCAATGTCGAGCTTCGGGCGGAGCGCAGCCACTTGGCGGCAGGGGTCCAAAGGCAGGTGAACGAACTTGTCATTGAATCACTGACGGACGGGGTTTTGGTCATTGACCAACACAGCACGGTGCGTGCGGCCAATCCTGCGGCACGCCAACTGCTGGACGCCCAGACGGCGGCCCGGTCAAACTCATTTGACCTGACGTCATTGGCGGGCTGGCACGGGCTGGATGATTTAATGCGGCAGAGTTTCTCGGGCAACGCACCGCTGCAGGCCGACGTCAACATCCACCACCCCGGACGTGGCCCGCGGCGGGTGCGGGTACGCACCCAATTGACTGCCACGCCCGATAGCTCGGGGGGCACAGCCGAACGTCTGTGCGTGATGTTTTTGCAAGACCAGCGGGAAATCGAAGCCCGCCTGCGAACCGAAAAAATGGCCAGCATGGGGCGCATGTCGGCCGCTGTCGCCCACGAAATTCGCAATCCACTGGCAGCCATTGCCCAAGCCAACGCCTTGCTCGAAGAAGACCTCCTCGACCCCAGGCACAAGCAACTGACCCAGCTGGTGTATCAAAATGTCAAGCGACTCGACAAAATCGTGGAAGAGGTCCTTGACATCTCGCGCGTGCAAGGTCGCGAAAGCGCTAGCGCATCGCAGGCACTGGCGCTCAACCCGTCGGTCCGGCGGATTTGTCTTGACTGGCAAAACCAGACCGGCAACCAGGACCTTGTGCAGATCCACCTGTCGGCCTCGGGTCTGGAGGTCCGGTTTGAGACGGAGCACCTCCGTCGCGTCCTAGTGAATTTGCTGGACAACGCGCACCGATATGCCAGCTCGCAAGCGGGTGCCATTCAGGTCTTTGCAGGCGCCTCCACGATGGGTCAAGGCGTGCTGAGCGTATGGAGCGATGGCGCCGCCATGGATCAGTCGGTGGAGCGGCACTTGTTTGAACCTTTTTTCTCCTCAGAGAGCCGGTCCAGCGGCTTGGGTCTGTATATTTGCCGTGAGTTGTGCGAGCGCCATGGCGCCAGCATCGCTTATTACCGGACAAAAAAAACCGCCCGGGGCGCTTTGCGCGAAGGAAACGAGTTCATGGTGACTTTCGAGGCCAAGCCCCTGCACAATGACACCCCCCGGTGACCAACACGACTTACAGCAACCCATGTCTTCAAACTCCGCGCTAAGCCCCGCCCGAATACTGGTCGTCGACGACGAGCCGGATTTAAGGACACTGTACGAGCTCACGCTGCTGCGCGAAGGCTATCGGGTGGACACGGCCGAGAGTTGCGCCCAGGCGATGCAATGCTTGAGCGAACAGCGTTTTGATGTGGTGATCACCGACATGCGCCTGCCCGACGGCCTGGGGCTGGATCTGATCCGGCAATTAAAGGCCGATCAGCGGTCGGAGCGCTGCGTGGTCATCACAGCCTATGGCTCGGCCGACAATGCCGTGGAGTCGCTCAAGACGGGGGCCTTTGACTATTTGACCAAGCCCGTTGATCTCAAGCAGTTTCGGGGGGTGATTGTGTCGGCCGTCCAGAACCCCGCCTCTCAGATGGCCAGGCGACGGGCGCCCGACGCGGCTCTGGACCCCCTGAAGGGCAGCGCAGCCCGTTTATCCAAAGGCGAGGCCGCCCTGTTGCGACTGGTGGGGGACTCGCAGTGCATGCGCATGGTGCGTGAGCGCATCGTCAAGGTAGCTCGCAACATGGCGCCGGTGCTCATTACCGGTGAGTCAGGCACTGGCAAGGAGTTGGTGGCCATGGCCATTCATGCCAACAGCCACCGCGCTGCTCAGGCGCTGGTTGCAGTGAATTGCAGCGCCATACCGGAAAACCTGCTGGAAGCAGAGTTCTTTGGCGCAAAAAAAGGCGCCTACACGGGGGCCTCCCAAGACCGGGAAGGCTTCTTTAAAGCCGCCAACGGCGGAACACTGCTACTCGACGAGATCGGGGACCTGCCGCTTGCCATGCAGTCCAAACTGCTACGAGTGATCCAGGAGCGCATGGTGCGCCCCATCGGGTCGACTCATGAAGAACCCGTGGATGTTCGCATCATCAGCGCGACCCATAAAAACCTGGCGGGCGAGGTGCAAGCCGGGCGCTTTCGGCAAGATCTCTATTACCGTTTGAATGTGATTGACATCGCCTTGCCGCCTCTGCGGGAGCGTCGGCAAGACCTGCCCGCTTTGTGCAAGGCTCTACTCCACAGGATTGCCCGCGAGTCCGGCACTCCCGAACCCATGTTGTCCCAGTCGGTGCTCGATCAACTTGCGCTCGACCCGCTTACAGGCAACGTCCGGGAGTTGGAGAATCTGTTGCACCGGGCCATCGCCTTGAGCGAACACAATGATCTCCAGCTGGAACCCCTGGCCCATTTGGCACCCCATCCCAAGCCCGACTTGACGACCGCAAGTCCCCTCCCCGTCCCCGACGAGCCATCCGCCATCCCCAGCGATCTGCAAAGCCACCTGGACAACCAGGAACGAGACATCTTGATACAGGCCCTGCGGGAAACCGGCTTCAATCGCACTGTGGCAGCCGCCCGACTGGGTATCAGCCTGCGCCAAATGCGCTACCGCATCGCCAGGCTGCACATTGAGACCCCCAACAGCAGTGATTCTGCCGATGAAGCCAGTTAGGCCGCCAACGCCCGTGCCACTTTGGGTGAATGGCTGGTACCAGTTTGCAGGCCACGTGCCATCACCCAATTTTGGACCGCGTCCACCGGGCAGCAAGCCGGACCTGGTCGTGGTGCATGCCATTAGCCTACCGCCAGGCTGCTTTGGCGGCAATGAAGTTGAGCAACTGTTCACAAATCAGCTCGACTGGGACCGACATCCCTACTTTCAGAGTATCCGGGGCATGACGGTGTCAGCGCATTTTTATGTCCGCCGCCAAGGTGAGCTGCAGCAGTTCGTCAGCATCAATGACCGTGCGTGGCACGCGGGCGTCTCCAGTTACGGCGGACGCGGTAACTGCAACGACTATTCAATTGGCATCGAGCTCGAAGGGGCTGAAGGCAACCCCTTTGAGGAGGCGCAGTACGAAACTCTGGCGGTTGTGTGCGCAGCCATCCAGCAGCACTGTCAAATGGTCCATCTTGCGGGCCACGAGCATGTGGCCCCGGGCCGCAAGACCGATCCAGGCGCCCGTTTTGACTGGCAACGGCTTCAGAAGTCGCTGGGACTGACGCGCGAGCAATTACCCGAAGGAATCGGAGAATAGACGGTTTTTCGCAACATTCGGCGATCTGTTACAGGAACAAGTCCGACCGCCGCAACTTTTTCCAGCCAGACCCACTACACTACATATAGTGGCTTGCCTTCACTCCGGACACCACCTATAGTGTGTGGAACCTCCTGCCACAACCCGTAGAAAAGCATCGGGACCCTGCCTGGGCACCCAGGAACCCAAACAAAATCAAGTTACAGACGAGGAAGAAATGCTATCAACTTTGAACTCCCCTACGCCAATCCACGCCAGCACCGCAGCGCCGCAAAGCGCGATGGGTAACCTCAACCCAATTCCTGGCGCACTCAACCAGTACCAGATCATCCGACGCAACGGTGCGGTCGTACCGTTCGAACCCACAAAGATCGCCGTCGCCATGATGAAGGCCTTCCTGGCCGTGCATGGCACCCAGGGCGCGGCCTCGGCCAGCGTCCGCGAGACCGTGGACGAACTGACACAGGGCGTTATTCGAGCCCTGATGCGCTCCCGCCCTGGCGGTGGTACCTTTCATATCGAAGACGTCCAGGACCAGGTTGAACTCGGTCTGATGCGCGGTGGACACCACGAAATCGCCCGTGCGTACGTGCTCTACCGTGAAAAACACAACCAGGAGCGCGCCAAAAAATTGGAGCAAGAGGCACCTCAGGCGCCCTTGCTGCATGCCCTGGACAAAGGTGAACGGATCGTTCTGGACCTGGTACGTCTGGAGCAGATCATCGAGTCAGCCTGCGCCAACTTGGGCGCCGACATCAAGGCGGCACCAATCCTCGCAGAAACCATGCGAAATTTGTATGACGGCGTACCCATGGACGAGGTGTATAAAGCATCCGTTCTGGCGGCTCGCACGCTGATTGAGAAAGACCCCGACTACACCTATGCGGCAGCGCGTCTCTTGTTTCATACCATGGCCAAGGAGATCCTGGGCCGGGACGTCGCGCAGGCCGACATGGCCGCAGCCTATGTGGACTACTTTCCACAATTTATCAAAAAGGGCGTGGACAACGAACTGCTCGATGAAAGGCTGCAACAGTTTGATCTGGCTCGTTTGGGCGCAGCCCTCAAGGCAGAGCGAGATCTGAAGTTCGACTACCTCGGACTCCAGACCCTGTATGACCGTTACTTTCTTCATGTGGGTAAAGCACGTATCGAGTTGCCTCAGGCATTTTTCATGCGTGTGGCCATGGGTTTGTCGCTCAATGAGGCTGACAGGGAAACACGGGCTATCGAATTTTATGAAGTGCTGTCTTCGTTCGACTTCATGTCCAGCACGCCCACCTTGTTCAACAGCGGCACATTGCGCTCACAGCTCTCAAGCTGCTATCTCACCACGGTTCCGGACGATCTAGACGGCATCTACGAATCCATCAAGGAAAATGCGCTGCTGTCCAAGTTCGCAGGCGGCCTGGGCAACGACTGGACACGCGTGCGGGCATTGGGCTCTCATATCAAAGGAACGAACGGCGAGTCGCAAGGTGTCGTACCGTTTTTGAAGGTCGTCAATGACACGGCTGTGGCGGTCAATCAGGGCGGCAAGCGCAAGGGCGCGGTGTGCACTTACCTGGAGACATGGCACCTCGACATCGAGGAGTTCCTGGAGTTGCGCAAAAACACGGGTGATGACCGCCGGCGCACCCATGACATGAACACGGCCAACTGGATTCCCGACCTGTTTATGCGCCGGGTGATGGAAAAAGGCCAATGGACGCTGTTTTCACCGAACAATGTGCCTGATCTGCACGACAAATTCGGCGCTGAATTTGAAGAAGCCTACGTCGCCTACGAAGCCAAAGTGGCGCGTGGAGAACTGTCTCCAAGCCGCACGATGCCGGCGGCAGACTTGTGGCGCAAGATGCTCACCATGTTGTTCGAAACAGGGCACCCGTGGATCACATTCAAGGACGCCTGCAACGTCCGCTCTCCTCAACAGCATGCCGGCGTGGTCCATTCCAGCAACCTCTGCACCGAGATCACCCTCAACACCAGCGACACAGAAACCGCCGTTTGCAATCTGGGTTCAGTCAACCTTCTGCAACATTTGAAGGACGCAGCAGATGGCACCAAGGTGCTTGACCATGCCAAACTGCAAAAGACCATCACCACCGCGATGCGCATGCTCGACAACGTCATCGACATCAATTACTACGCGGTTAAAAAGGCCCGTGACTCCAACATGCGCCATCGTCCCGTGGGACTCGGTCTGATGGGCTTCCAGGACAGTCTGTACGAGTTGCGCATCCCTTACGCCAGCGATGCCGCAGTAGCTTTTGCGGACACCTCAATGGAGGTCATCTGCTACTACGCCTACTGGGCGTCCACCGAGCTGGCGCGTGAGCGCGGCCAATACGACAGCTACAAAGGCTCGTTGTGGGACCAAGGCGTCTTGCCGCTTGACACCCTGGACATGCTCGCCCGTGCGCGCGGTGGCTATGTGGAGGTCGATCGTTCGTCCACGCTGGATTGGGAAAGTCTGCGCCAAAAAATTGCCAAAGATGGCATGCGCAACTCCAACTGCACGGCGATTGCGCCGACTGCGACCATCTCCAACATCATCGGAGTCGACGCATCAATCGAACCCTGCTTCGGCAACTTGTCCGTCAAGTCCAATTTATCGGGCGAATTCACCATCATCAACAGCTACTTGGTGCATGACCTCAAGCGTCTGGGTCTGTGGGATGACGTGATGGTGATGGACCTCAAGCACTTTGATGGCTCGCTGAGCCCGATTGACCGGGTTCCTGCGGAAATCAAGGCCTTGTATGCGACCGCCTTTGAAGTAGAAACCCGCTGGTTG
>CAZBKX010000811.1:0-5196 GCA_964492535.1 uncultured Rhodoferax sp.
GCCACCTGAGTTTTTGCAGTCTGTTACCAAGCAAATTGGTGCAGGGCTTGATGAGGGTTACGTCATGCAGTTTATTGTCGGATTCGCCGGTTTTCTTGTACTTGCTGCAGGCAAGCTGGAGGTTCGTGCAACGATCGACGGCATGGTTCTGCGAGGCAACTCGCTGGAAATGATCGTTGGGGGGTAAATAAATTCCGCACGTTCCCAGGGCCATATCGCAACCCCAAACCGATCCCCACGAGCGAATATGAAGCGATCCTGGATGCTGTCGGGCAATTTCCGGGCGGTGCTGGCATTGAGCAGATCGAGGCGCTATTGGTGTCACGCCATTCGCGCCGATCATTGCAGCGTTGGCTGTCCGTCCTTATGGAACAAGGGCGCCTGCGTAAGACAGGCCTTGGCCGGGCCACGCGCTACTTGAAACTGCGCACGCCCGTGGGTTACAACCGCAATTTTCTGGATAGCTATCGGCCAAATGACAGTTTCTATATTCCAGTGTCGACCCGGTCGGAGTTGTTGGCCCATGGTCAAGTTGTGGGTGCGGTTGGGCCCGCTGGCACCTACGCCCGCCAGATCGCCCATAGTTTGCTAATCGATCTATCGTGGAACTCCAGCCGGCTGGAGGGCAACACCTATTCTTTGCTGGAAACAGAGCGGCTGCTGTCAAACGGTGAGGCGGCAACTGGCAAGAATGCCCTTGAAGCACAGATGATTCTCAACCACAAGGAGGCGATTGAATTTTTGATTGCCTCCGCTGGCGAGATTGGCTTCAACCGCTACACGGTGCTGAATCTTCATGCTTTACTCTCGGACAACCTGCTGGAGGACCCCCAGGCCAGCGGGCGGCTGCGCAACATTGCCGTCGGCATTGGGCAAACGGTGTTTCACCCAGTTGAGGTACCTCAGCTCGTCGAGGAATGTTTTCAGCAAGTTCTTGATACCGCGGAGGCTATTGATGATCCGTTTGAGCAGGCATTTTTTGCGATGGTGCATGTGCCTTATCTGCAGCCATTTGAGGACGTCAACAAGCGCGTTTCTCGCTTGGCGGCGAATATTCCGCTCATCCAGCGCAATCTATGCCCACTTTATACAACACCAGCATGAGGCAAGTCAGATCGTAGCTCAGCCAAGGTTTGCGCAACACCCCCCGCCAAAGAATACTCTTGAAGCTCAGTACCAATCAGACTCACCTGCAAGAGTAGGCGATAGGCTTCACCAGACAGAGACGCTTGCGGCGAATCTACAAAGGCTGCATTTTTCATATCAACAACTTTCTGAATTTAGCCCTACACAAAAAATGGGAGCGGTAGAAACAGGGCGCCACCACACAGGCAGCAGCGCCCGCACAAAACCGATCGACTAGCGACCAGATAGCTTACTGATATTACTCATAACCTGCTGCAAATGTTGCATTGCCTGCATGAACACATTCTGCTCAAAGTTCATTGCTTTTTGCTTAGCAAGGAGATCATCATTGTCTGTTGCATCTGCTGGGGCTGGTGCGGATCCAACATTTCCACTTGTTGCCATATCAATTCCTTCAATTTAAGTTAGTTAAAGATTAAGTTTTACGTTGCTGGGCAATCCTAGCCAAAACCAGGATTTTCTCAGCCTCGTCAAACACCAAGGCCACCCGCCGCCGCACCTCTTGCACAGCAGCATCCTGTTGCCTGTTAGCACTGTCGGCATTCGACGCAAAAATCTCTTGTCGAGCACTAGTCAACCGCTCTTCAAGAAACCTTAGCGCCTCACCAGTGGTGTCCGTCAGTAGCTCGGAAGCTGGCATCAAAAGACTCGGAGACGACTGTCTTGGTAAAAGATACATATTGAATTCCTTTCGTGATTTCAAGGGGCTACTTGATCAAATAAACGATTTTTTTCGTGCCAATGGAAAATTCAATCGCATCGGCGCGTACGGCCACCACTTCGGCACCATCAGGCAACACGCCGCCCACAAAGTAGCGCGTGCCATTTCCATTGCTAAAGCTCCCGTTCTCGCCAGGAATTACATCCACCACACGCACAGGCAATAGGTGATCGCGGGCTGGTGTTGGTGTGTCAGTAACTTCCAAAAAAACCACCCGGTCATCAATGCGAACTAGACCAGACAGTTCACTGGCTAGACTGCGCAGCCGCGCGCGAGTGGCCAAATTACTAGAACTCCCTTGCACCCGCACCACGCCAGCGGCTAGGTAATCAACGCTCAAAGCGGTGTCATCTAGGGCTTCGCGCACCCGAGAAGCGAGCTCCGCACCCACCCGAACTTGAAAACTGGCTTTGCCCAACGCGTCATCCCGAGCACTCCAACGCCTGAACCGGGCTAGAGCATCGGCGTCATCGACATAACCTACGAGCTGCGGCTGGGTGCCAGGGGTTGCAATCAATTTGACATCGGGGAAACCTTCAGCGGCGAGGCTGCGCACCTGGTTTGTCAAATGTGCCGACGACACAGATGGAACCAACTGCACAATGACCGCTACACCCAAGACGGCTGACAGACACAAAAGCAAAGGCGCTACCACGCGGGAAAATTTGTGCTGCAAGCGCTGGCGGGTGATACGTGCTGGCATAGCCTGGCTGAACACGAGTTCTGCCGCACCCAAGCCATGGCGTCGACGCTCGAACCGGCCACGACGTGCCGTCTCGATGTCGCGCACCTCATGGCCATCTTCCGCGTCAAAAAGTCTCCATACCCCATCTACACGCCGCAGCTCTGCATGATGGTCACGCACGCCAGGGTCCTTTAGCACGATGTCGTTGTCAGCCGCACACCCCAAGCGCACGAGACCTTGTAGCTTCAACGTAGCGCCGCGGTGTAGGCCAACCGTGATGCGCAACACGCAGGGCTTGAGAGCTGGCTCTTTCATACCAGAGATCAACAGGGCCTCAGGTCGATCAAGCAGCGCACCAAACCGCCGCATGGCGCTTTGGCTAGCTGCGTTGAAACTCTCTTGGACGTTGGCGGCGTTCATCACAGCGTAACCACCTTAGGTGTGAGGAGAAAGAAACGTTCGACTCGCTTTTTACCTTTGCTGGAGTGCTTGAACAAGCGCCCCACCCAAGGAATAGATGACAACCCTGGCACGCCGGCCTCATCATTGCTCTCAGTTTCTTGGGTGTATCCAGCAATCAACAGCGCTTGCCCATCAGGAATAAACGACTGCGTGTTAATGGTGCTGCGCCTAATAATGGGAACAGAATCGACAAGCTGGCCTGTGAGGGAGCCGTCTTCAATGCGAATAGCAAGCTTGACCTGCTGCTGCCCAGTGCTGTCATTGACAATGAGTGGTGTTACGCGCAGCGAAGTACCCACAGATACATCAAAGAGATTGGCATCTAGGTTGCCTGCGACTTTCACAAAGAAAGTGTCCGTATTCTCCATCACCGCCTCAACGTTATCCAGCGTGAGTATTTTGGGACTAGATAGCATGCTGGCACGGCCTTCTTGCGCCAAGGCGTTGACGCGGGCAATCAAGTACGTGCCTGCATCACCCAATACAGTGGTAAGTACACCAGCGGGGGACGGGGAACGCGCCACCGCTCCAAGGGGGCCCACGCTAGGCGCCGCATCGGCCAGTGCGGTTCCCCAGCTCAAGGTGGGTAGATTGCGATTGCCCACCTGAATGTCTCCGTTCGAGCCGCGAAGGCGCCAGTCCACCCCCAGTGATTCAGCCGCCTCGGCATTGACCTCAATGATGCGGACCTCAATCTCCACTAGGCCAGGCTTCACATCGAGCGAACGCACGGCCTCCGCATGGGCTTTCATGCGCTCGGGAACATCACGCACGATGACAGCATTCATGCGGCCATCCGCACGAAACTTGGGCAACCCATCGGAAGCAGCAAGCGCATTGGGAGCGATCTTTGCGGCGCGAGCTGTCAACGACGGAGTCATGCGTTGGCCCAATCTGCGCATCCTATCGGTCGCAGATCCACCGTCTGCATCCGCACCAGGAAATGCGGCTTGCGTGCTGCGCGCGCCGGCGCCATAGAGCTGAGACAGCACCGTGGCCACTCCGGGAATAATAATTTCGCTACCGCCTTGTTTGAATGCGGTGTCTCCAGCCCAGGCGTAGCGCAGCGGAAACACGCGAATGTCGGTACCGCCCTGGTTTTGATTCAAATCGATAGAGATAGAGTTAGCGGTTTGGATCACCAAGTCCACATAACGGCTGGGTCCGGACACCACTGCCGTGTTGAGCTTATCGTCATACAAAATAGGAAAGCGGCGGTCAATGATATCGAGCTGCGTAAGCGTCTGGCGCAACTGATCCACATTAGCGCTAGACAAGCGAATCACTTCACTGCGCACATCGTTGCTGGCAGAGATGTACAGCACATTGCCTTCTGCATACCAGATGAAACCAAATGAAGCGGCTAACATTTCTAACAAGCTGTCAGGTCGCAAATTAAATTTTCCATTAATCGTGCCATCTACATCGTTGGCCACCACCACCAACAGGCCTTGGCTTGCGCCGAACTCTCGCAAAAATTCTTTGAGACTCTTGCCCTTGGCGTTGTAGACATACATCTCCTTCGTCCAGCGCACGTCACCCGCATACGCAGTGGTGGCCGGGCCAAACAGCAAGGCAGCAACGGACAACGCTGCCCACGCGAGATCTGAAATTAAACGATTGAACGGCATGATGAAGATTTTTACAACTCACAGAATGGGCGATGGCGCGTGGAAGCCGCCAGCACGGAACATTTCGTCAGCAAAATTAAGCAGACTCAACCCCACCCAATGGGCGCTTATTGCTAACACGGCGCATGCGGCGATGAGTTTAAAAATTTGTGCAGCCGTTTGGTCTTGCAACTGCGTAGTGGCCTGAATAACGGCTAAAAGTATACCAATGGCAGCGGCAGCGCAGACCGTTGGAAGCGACACCCAAAGAGCCAACAGCAGGCCGCGATGGGTGAACTCTACGAGGCCATTGGTGTCCACAATTACGCTCCTGCTACACGCAACGCAGCACGCCGGGGCAACACAATGCGCCCCAGAGGTTGAATCTGTATATCAGCCGGCAACTCCGGGTACGACAAAACGTGCAACTGAGGCATCGCTTGTACAAGCAAGCGGCGCAGAAATCTGCGGGTTTCCACCGTAGTCAAAAGCACTGGAACCACTCCACTCGGCAAGCGGCTCACTGCCGTCTTGACAGACGCCAATAACTCGCGCGAGGCTTCTGGCGGCAT
>CAZBKX010000812.1:0-1577 GCA_964492535.1 uncultured Rhodoferax sp.
ATGATGTATTTCATGACGTTGCCAAAGGTGCGCCGTCCTTCCAGAATGCCCTGGTGCAGCACCATCAGGTCGTTTTCAAGCAGGATCATGGCGGCGGCTTGTTTGGCCACATCCACCCCGCCCTCCACGGAGATGCCCACGTCGGCGGTGTGTAGCGAAGGCGCGTCATTGATACCGTCGCCCAGATACCCCACCACATGGCCGCGGGCTTTCAAGGCCAGGATGATGCGGTTCTTTTGCGCCGGATTGACGCGGCAAAACAGGTTGGCGCCTTCCACCCGCGCACGCAAGGCGTCATCACCCAAGGCCGCCACTTCGGTGCCGGTCAGCACCCCGATGATGGCGACGCCGAGCTGAGTGCAGACATGGCGCGTGACCCGCTCGTTGTCGCCTGTGACAATTTTCACGGCCACGCCGCTGGCCGCCATGGCCTTGAGGGCTTGAGCGGCGCTGGCTTTGGGCGGGTCCAAAAAAGCCGCAAAACCAGCAAACACCAACTCACTCTCGTCGGACACCACTGCGTGCGGGTGATCAATGGCCACATCACGCCAGGCAATGCCCAGCACCCGAAAACCCTCTTCTCCCAGTCGGTCAAACAAGGCATTGATGCGCTCATGCGCCCCATCATCCAGCCGCACGGTTTGGCCTGCCGCACCCTGGTAATGTGTGCACAGACGCAGCACGTCTTCGGGCGCACCCTTGACCACCAAGCGGCGTTCGCCCGCCTGCTCCACCAGCACCGACACACGACGGCGCTCAAAGTCAAATGGCACCTCGTCGACCTTGGTCCAGCCCGACACATCCATGTTTTCATGCGCCAGGATGGCGTCGTCCAGCGGACTCTTCAGGCCACTCTCAAAGTAGCTGTTGAGGTAGGCCAGCGCCAGCACTTGGGGGTTATCCTCACCGGTGGCGTCGACATGACGCTCCAGCTTGATTTTGGCTTCCGTGAGCGTGCCTGTTTTGTCGGTGCACAGCACATCCATGGCCCCCATATCCTGAATGGCAGAGGGGCGCTTGACGATCACTTTGAGCTTGGCCATGCGCAATGCGCCACGCGTGAGCGTCACCGACACCACCATGGGCAGCAATTCAGGCGTCAGGCCCACCGCCAGGGCCACCGCAAACAAAAACGACTCCAGCAGGGAGCGTTGCAGAGCCACATTGACCAGCAGGGTGAACAGCACCAGCAACAGGGTCAGACGCATGATGAGCAAGCCAAACTGCCGGGTGCCGACCTCAAACGCCGTGGGTGGCGCGTCCTGCGCCAGGCTGACTGCTATTTGCCCCAGTGCGGTAGCGCTGCCGGTGCGCCCGATCAACACCCGGGCCGAGCCACTGACCACCGAGCTGCCCATGAACACGGTGTCAGCCGCGTCCAGAGCCCAGTCATTGGAGGCCTTACGGCAGGGGGCCGGCGCTCTTTTCTCAACCGGATAGGGCTCCCCCGAGAGCTGCGCCTGGTTCACAAAAAAATCATTGGCCTCCAGCAGGTGCGCGTCAGCCGGCACCAGATTCCCGGCCGACAGCAGGACAACATCACCGGGCACCAATTCCGTCACGGGCACTTCGCAAGC
>CAZBKX010000813.1:0-2052 GCA_964492535.1 uncultured Rhodoferax sp.
AACCGGGGGCTGACCCACAAGCGCTCGCCAAAGCGGCCAAACCACAGCCGAAGGTTGGCATGGTGAAAGCTTTCACTGAGCTGCGTCAGCGCCACAATCACCACAAACTGGCTCGGTGCGATGCCAATGAGCTGAGCCACCACCACGACAATCACGCTGCGGATCACGTCATCGAGCAAGTGGTTGCGGTTGTCGCTCCACATCGTCATCTGGCGCTGGGCATGGTGCAGCGCGTGCAGGCGCCACCACCACTCAAACCGATGCTGACCCCGGTGTATGCCGTAGTCCAGCGCATCCATCACCAGCAGGTACATCAACAGGCTGATCACCGCATGGTCGGTGACACCAGGCCACACAGCATCCAGGTGAAAGGTGGTCAAGCCGGCGACCCGCCACGCCCCGAACAAGGCATCCAGCACCGGGTCAAGTGAAAAGAACAGCGCAAGACGAAACACCCCCAAGCGGTGAATGAGGGTGTAGAGCATATCGACCCGCACCGTCGCCCGGTCGGCGAGCGCCTCCACGGGGCGCCAGCGTTGCAGCGGCCCAATCAACAGCAGCATCACCAGGATCTGTAGGACACCCACCAACAGCCAGCCCGTGGCGTTGTAGCCCTCGGCCAGCAGGTTACCCAGACCCAGATGAAACATGAGGGGCTGAACCAGTGACTCAAACACCCATTGCTGGGTATCTGAAAACAGGCTGATCACGTCGTCCATCGCTTCACGATCCTCGGGTGGGGGGTGGTACAGATTTTTTGACCCAGGCGCTGTAGGTAGGGTGCGCACGCAGGGTGGCAAAGCAAAAGCCCTTGTCCTTGAGTCCCATGATCAGCGGCTCCAGCACCGCAGGGGCCCAAGGGTCCTTGCGTGACCAGATGCCCAGGTGCGCCATCAGGATGTCTCCCGCTTTGATGTCGCGCAGCGCTTTTTTGAGCAAGACCTCGTTACTGAATTTTTCACTCGGCAACTCGTCACCCAAAAAGCCGGCACTTGCCCAGCCGACATGCTCAAAACCGCAAGACTTGGCCACCGCCAACAGGCGGGGCGAGGTCTTGCCACCGGGTGCCCGAAACAGCGGCAACGGCTCTTTGCCCGTCAACTCCGCCAGACGGTCACGGGCCTGGGTGATTTGCGCACAGTACTTCGGGGCGTCGTATGTAAATTGACGTCCCTCGAAGGCACCTGCAGAGGGCTGAATGCGAAACCGGGGCTCGACACCGGGGAGGTCGGCGCGCCAATAAGCATGGTCAAAGGTGTGGGAGGCAAACTCATGACCTTCTGCGGCCCGCGCCCTCCACCAAGGCGCCCAGTGCCAGCCCAAACTGCCGTCGCCCACGCGGGTGCGCTCGTTGGCGGCAAAGAAGGTTACCCTGACGTCCTGCCGCTTGAGCACATCCGCCACCAGAGGCGCAATGTCCATGTGCCCGGTATCAAAAGTCAGATACAGCGGCTTTTCGCAGGCTTTTTGGGCTCTGGCCGGCGTATTTAATGCACTGGCAGCTATCAAAATAACTGCAAAGCAGCGCCGTGACAGGCTGCTATTGTCGAGGTGCATGGTCCAGCGTCCAAACGCCGTGGGGCGAATTACCGACCTTCACCTGGCGCACCACTTGGCGAGTCTGGGTGTCGACTACGGTGAGCTTCTTGGCCCAGCGTGAGGCCACATAAATATAACGTCCGTCAGCAGACACATCCATGCAGTCGGGGCCACTGGGCGCGGGGTAATGGTCGACCACCGTCATGCTTTGGTAATCAAACTTGCTGATGGTGTTGGCCACCCGGTTGCTGACGTACACATGGCGGCGGTCTCCAGCTGCCCTGAATGCGTGAGCACCTTTGCCTGTGGCCACCACCTTGACCCGGGTGGGCTTGGGCCCGCTCACGTCATACACCTCCACACCATCGCCCCCCGTCAGGCCCACCAGAAGATGCTTGTCATCTGGTGTGCCGAACACGTCAGCTGGCATCTTGCCCGTTTTGGTGCGCCATTTGAGAGTCTGAGTGACCAGATCGATGGCGACCAGTTCATCGCTGTCTTGCATCGTGGCAT
>CAZBKX010000814.1:0-9530 GCA_964492535.1 uncultured Rhodoferax sp.
CGCGCTCAACCCCGCCGGCAGCCGGTACAAAGGCACGGAAAAGTTGGCACTGGCGGTGCGCGATGCATCCAGGATCGGCTCAAAGTAAGCCGTCAACAAGCCCTCCGTTGGCCCCGACAAGGCCTCAACCCGGTAGGCCTGCAGCCGGGAGACCAGCCAGGCACGCTGATCCTCCTCGGTGCCGATGCTCAGGCGCCGGACTTCGGCGCACAAGGATGCAAACACAGGACCGGGACGCTCGCAACTTTTGAGCCAAGCGTTCCAGGCTTCAAACAAACTGTCCTGCTCGAAACCCGGCAAGTCTGCCCAGGGCACGGGTGTCCAGCGGCTTTTGGATTGCAGCAAGGTGCCTGGCATGGCAGTTGGCAGCTCCGTAAGCGTAGGTGCAGAGACCGCCGAGGGCGCAGCGGGTGGGATGTCTTGGGGAATTAGGCGGGGCGCACTGCCGCAAGCGACCAGCATCCCTACAATTAATCCATTCAATACGGTACACAGGAGTCGGTTCATGAGTCTGCTTTTGCTCGAAGCGTTTGGTGCTTTGGTGCTGCTGGTACTGATCGTCTGGTGGACCATGTTTTCAGGCCGAAAGAACGGCGAATTGCCGTCCAGTGCAGCGCCTGACGAGGAAAAACCGGAGACAAAAGCCTCTCCCCCTGCGAACGAGAAGGTGTGAATTCTGCGACCCTTGCCGCCCAGGTGCTTCATGGCCGCAGGCGCAACAGGTTGGCCAGTTCGACCGCCGACCTGACTTCCATTTTGTCGAACACGCGGGCCCGGTGGACCTCAACGGTGCGGATACTGATGCCCAACCGGTCTGCAATCAGTTTGTTGGGCAGGCCTTCAAGCACCAGTTGCATGACCTTGCGCTCCCGCTCGGTCAACTCGCCCTGGCGCCCCATCAGCACCTCGGTTTTCTGGTTGGTCCGCAGCCAGGCGTCGGACTGGGTCAGTGCCTGCTCGACCCGGTCGACCAAGGCATTGTCAGAAAATGGTTTTTCGCAGAAGTCGAAGGCACCCCGCTTGACCGCGTCCACCGCCGTGGGGACATCGGCATGACCCGTCAAAAAGATCACAGGCATGGCCTGATGCAAATGGCGCTCGATCATCCAGTCAAACAAGGCCAGCCCGCTCAGGCCCGGCATGCGCACATCCAGCAGCAGGCAACTGGGCTGACTCAAGGGCTGCGCCCCTGAGAACTTGCGTTGGAATGCCTCCGCGCTGTCAGACACATCGCTGAGCAAACGACGCGACCGCAGCAGCCAGGCCAGGGCATCACGCACGCTGACGTCGTCATCCACCACATATACAAGAGCATCAATCAAGGGTTGCATAGGTCGATGTTATGCCACCTCGCCCACAGGCAAGGAGAAGATGAAGACTGTGCCTCGCGGCAGGTGGGGCTCAAACACCAGTACGCCGCCGTGCTGCTCCACCACGGTGCGGCACAAGCTCAAGCCCAGACCCATGCCTTCGGGCCGCGTGGTGAAGAAGGGCTGAAAGAGCTGGGTCTTCACCTCAGGCGTGATGCCGTCACCCCAGTCGGTAACCGAGAAAGACACCCACTTCTTCACGCCTTCGCTGCGCACGACGCGCACCCGCAGCAGCAGCAGTCGCTCCACAATGTGAGGCTGGTCCATGGCTTGCATGCCATTACGAGCCAGATTGAGCAGCACCTGCTCCACCATGGTGCGATCACACAGCACGTGGGTGGCCAGGGGTTCCACGTCGATTTGCACCTTCACCTGCAGCTTGCGGGCCTGAAGATCGATCAGCGGCGAAATGGCGTCAAACAAGGCCTGCGGAGCAACCACTTCACGTGTCTGGTCACGACGGCGCACGAAGTCATGCACGCTCTTGATGACCTTGCCCGCACGCTCGGCTTGCTCAGCGATGCGTTGCATGGCCTGGTTCAGGTCGGCACCGTATTCAACCGCCGCCTCGGGGCCGTGCCCCAACAAATTGATAGACCCCGTGGCATAGCTTGATATGGCGGCCAGGGGCTGGTTCAACTCATGACTCAACAGAGACGCCATTTCACCCACGGTGGCCAGCCGGGCCGTGGCCTGGAGCCGCTCCTGGCCAGCACGGGACAACTCCTCCACGCGGCGTTGTTCGCTGATATCCAGCACGGCACTCATCCAGCCGGTTTGCGCCCCTTGGGCATTGATCAGAGGCGCCTCCATGACCAGGACGGAAAAGCGTGAGCCGTCCTTGCGCACAAAGACCGACTCAAAACCCTCGCGCGGTGGCCCGCTGCCGGCCAGCCTGATCACCTGGCGCTGCTGGTATTCATCCACCAGTTCGGGTGGCCAATAGGGAGCGGGTACGCCGTGCCCCAGCAACTCCTCGTCACTGAACCCCACCATCTGGCAAAAGGCCGGGTTGACATAGGTGATGTGTCCGGTCAGGTCGCGCGCGCGCAAACCGGTGACCAGGGAGTCCTCCATGGCTTTGCGAAAGGCAAGCGCCTCCGCGAGATCGTTTTCGGCCTTGAGCCGGCGCCGCATGTCTTTTCCCATCAAGGCCAGCACGGAGAGCAGGGCTGTGGCCAGAAGCGCCACAAGCGCCGTGAGCAAATTGGGGAATAGATCCGGCGCCGCCCGCCAACTGTCCACGCGCAGTACCAGCGTGGTGGCGGGCAGGTCCATCAACTGGCGCGCGGTAAAGACCCGACTTCCTCGGCGCACCGACCCGCGCAGGGCCAATCGCGTGCCATCGCCCTCCGTGAAGGATATCTCGTAATTGCGCGTGATTTGGGGTCCGACCAGCAACTCCAGCACGTCCTGCAACGAGTACGTGGCCAGCAAAAAGCCGATGGGCTTGCCGCTCTGTACCAAGGGCAGACACATTTCCATCACCTCCAGGCCCAAGCCATCGGCCAGTGGCACAAAATAACTGTTGCCGTAGGCAGGTCCGCTGAACCGGCTGGCCGTAGAACAGGTAGGGGAAATGTCGGATGACACCTTGCCTCGCCCCACCGGGCCAAACAAGGGAGAGTGAAAAGGCGTCTGAGCCTCTGATACCAGCTGCAGGCCGGGGTCACGCCATTCCAGATGCAGCAATTCCCGGTGTTCACGCAAATAGGCCGCCGCGTCCACTTGCCAGGAACCGGGCGTCGGATCGCTGTAATACAGCGCTTGCAGGCCCTGCACATTGCGCAGGAAGGCACTGCGAATGTCCTCCACGGCCTGGGCTGCGTCGTGCTCGACCCTATTTTGGACCTGAGCGGCCTCATAGCGCCCCGCCAGCCAGACCAACAGCGCCAGCAAGGCAATGACCAGCAGCACCATCGCACTCCAAAGCGTGCTGCGGCGCAAGTTGGAGAGGGGGCTGTCACTGAACGGGCGCTGTTCCTGGGTCACGAATTTCACGGTATCCGGGCGTCAAGGTTGAACTGCTGGCGTGCCGCCTGATTTGCGCGGCACGCGGGTAATTTTGGGGTCGGCCCAATTGCCATCAATGTGAAACTCTTGGGTTGCCGCTTCTGTCAATGGCTTGCGCAAAAATATCTGGGCCAAAAAGGTACCAATCCCGACGGCGGGGTTGATGACAGAGGCGATCAGTGACGCGGTGCCCGCATTGATTTCAGGTATCACCACCACCTTGATGTCTTGAGTCTCACGGGCAATGTCAGCCCGCCCCTCCATCAACACGGCGGCATTGACGCCTTTCATCTGCAAATTGTTGGTGATCGCAATACCTTGCTCAATCGCAATGTCGCCACGGAAGAAGTCAAACGGAAAGCCTTCGCTGAACACATCCCGAAAATCCAGCGTGAGACGTCGGGGCAAGGACTGCAAGCTCAGTACCCCGAGTAATTTTGCAATGCCGGGGTCGGCTTTCAAGAACTGTCCGTTTTCAACATCAACCGTGAAATCACCTGCCATGGAGGGATAGTCCGGCGTAATGGGCGATCCCGTCCAGGCCACTTGGCCTTCCATCTTGCCCTGGCCCTTGCGGACCACGCCCTTCATGCCCAGACGCGACAACAGCTCGCCGCTATCAAATATCTCAAGTTTGAAATTCATGACTGTGCGCCGCACAGCCGGCGGTGGCGGGGTTGCCCAGTTGCCCGTGGCGGTGAGCACCGCCTCGGGAGTGCTCATGTTGAATTTGTTGAGTCGCCACTCGCGCACGCCCCCCGCCCTGCGGTTGACAGCCTGCACCTCTACCCGTCCCAGCCGCTTGCCGCGCAGTTCAAAGTCGTCCACCACGATGTCCAGCGCCGGAATACTGTCGGGCTGCTCATTCAGGAGTTCCTCTACATCACGGTCCACTCCCGGGGCCAGCGTGAGGCGAGACAAACGGGCAAAGACACGCCCTTCGCCCGAGTCCGAAGGCTGCCGGTATTCCAGATAACCGTTGAGTTCGGTGGCGTCCAGATTGGCCCGCCAAAGCAGTCCTTCCCGGGAGCCGCCCACCACCACCTGTCGCAACGTGCGACCGCCCAAAGTCAATTCCCGTGCCCGCACGGCCCAAGTGGTGGGCAGATAAGCCAGCGCACCAGCTGCAGCGCTGGCTCCAGCGCCCACGGCAGGCGGTAAGGTGACCAGTGCGGCGCTGGCCAAGGGGGTGTCAGCAGCCTGCGACAGCACGTCGCCCCAAGCGTCCAGATCCAGCTGGTCGAGCTTGATGTTGGCCATGACCCCCTCAAGAGGCATCGGAGCCGACTCCTGGGGCCCCAAGCCCACCGCAATGCTGCCCCGGCGCACCCGCGGCTCAGTCTCGGACACATCGCGAACGTAGCTGATGGACGCCAGGGAGCCCAAATCCAGCTTCAATTGCTCTTGCAGGCGCACCTGCCCACCGGGGCCGAGGGTCAGCGAACCCGCAGTCAGAGCCGTCTCCAGCCGCAAGGGCAGGGCGGCTTGCGCGCTTTTGTTCAAAGGGGCTGGCAAGCTCAATGTCAAGCCTTGCAGGGTGCTCGTCACGGTCAATTCAGGCACGCCCTGGCGAAAGCCCAACGCGGCGGCATAAGGAGCGCTACCGCTGGCATGCTGGGCGAGGCGCGCTATAAATCCCAGCTCCCTGGCCTGACGCAAGCCCTCGGCTGTGGCAGTGCCGTTGACGCGAATCGCGATGGCCCCTGCAACCCGGCTGCCATTTACCGTGGTGTTGGCCCCAAGGAGCGGCAATGAGCCCCCTTCCAGCCGCGCCTCGCCACCCAGCATTGACGCCTGGGCACCAACAATCTGAAATCCATTCTCATTGAAGTTCACCACCCCCCGTGCCCGGCCCAGGCGGGGCGTCTCTCGCGACATCTGAATGTCATTGCCTGCAAGGGTGACACTGCCCTGCACCGTGCTGGTATTCAAGGCCGCAATGGGCAGCGTCAGCTTGAGCTTGTAGTCAGCACTCCCGGTGGCGACCGCCCGTGTAAGGGCCTGGCCAATCATGGGTCCCACAGGTGAGCCATTCACAATGCCCAGCCCCTCGGTCAGGGCGCCGCGCGCTTCGGCGCTCACCACGACGGTGGAATGCGACAAATCCGCGATCAAAGCCTCCAACCTACTGATCTGCAAGCCCGATGCCGCACCCATGCGGGCGCTGGCATTGCGCACCTGGAGCTTGCTGCGATCAATCACCAACTCACCGTTCAACTGCGTCAGCGGCGGCCATGGCAAGGCATCAGGCGCTTGCAGGCTGCGCGGAACAAATGCCATACGCGCATTCTTGACATTGGCCGAAATCCTGAACTCGCCCTGGCGCGCGTCAGCAAATGGCATGTCATGCAAATCGCCCTTGACTCTGAATTTCACGCTGCTGGCCGAGCCAGCCTGCACTGCATCACGCACGTAGTCCCGCGCTGGCTGGTAGATGACGGACGGCAAATAACGATGCACGCGCGCCCCATCCGCCCGGCTCAGGTTGGCGTGCAGGTCCAACACGCCAGGAAACCGGGAGCGCGCGCTGGATCTGGCGGGGTCGCTGGTCTGCCACTTGATCTGGGCCTCGCCCTGCGCATCCGCATTGCTGAACTTCATATTGGGTAACTGGACAGCGATGCGCTGCCCGTCGATTTGCCATTTGACGTCGGTCGATAGCTGCTGAACAGCAATGACGGGTTCGTCAAAAATAGTGGGGAACGAGACCGTGCCGTCGGCCACCACCACACTGGCCCGTCCAGCGGACTGATTCAAATCGAATTCAATACTGGCGCCCCGGATGCCCGGAGCCTCACCCACGGCATCAAGCTCAAGCTGACTGACACGCCCTTTGACCTCAAATTGACTGGGGGAGCCCAAATGGCCCTGCCAACTGGCTTGAACCTGGTCTACCACGCCTCTGGGCGCATAGGCCAGCAACAGGGCCCTGCTGTGGGTGTCAATCGGCAGGCGGTTGGCAATTTGGGCCAGCGCCGTCAAGTCCAGTTGGCCGGCCTTGAACTCGCCTCGCGCAGCCATCTTTCCCTCCGCCCCCATGTGCATCACCCGGACGTTGCCCCCTGGCCAGCGCACACCCTCCTGCGTGTCAAAGGCCAACGACTGGGTGGCGAACTCGAACCCGCCCGCCAGAGCCCGCCCACTGAGCCGCCCCTGCACCGACTGCAGTTTCAGCGCCTCCAGGTCCGGCCCCAACGTCACACTCACGCTGGACAAAGCCACATCAGCCGCGCCGCCTACGACCTGGCCACGACTCAGGTCGACCCAAGCACGCAGGGCGCCGCTGCCCTGGTGCAGGTCGATACCCAGATCTGCATAGCGACGCAGTTCAGAAACGTCCACGCGGTCAAACGCGCCGTGCAACTGCCCGCTCCAATCCTGCCATTGAGACCTTTGAAGCGACAACAAGGGTTGGGTCAACAGACCGCGAACGCTAAAGCGATCGCCCCACAGGGCAGGCGGCGTGGCATCAAGCCGAAGCTCATGGCGACGCCCCTGATTGCGCACCACCAGATCGACCTGCGCCAGCGCCAGGGTTGGCGCAGCGCGCAATTCATCTGTCCACTGCACCTGGCCATCCCGAATGACAAACTCAAGTTGAGAAAAAAACCAGTCGGCAGCACCACTGTCTGGCTCACCCGAGGCAGAGAAATCGAGCCCTGCCACCCGGATCTTTCCATCCAGCGATCGCCGAACACTGAGTTGGGGCCGCTCCACATAAAGCTGCTCAAAGCCCAGACGCATCAATGAGCGGGGCGAAAGGGCAGCCAATACCCGGGGCAGGTGCAAGGCTTCGCGGCCCTGCGGGTCGAACAACCGGACGTCGATGAGCTCGAAAGAAGGCGTCATGCCAGTCGAGAATGCGCTGATATTTCCGATGCGCACAGGTACCCCCAGAACCTGCGTGGCCCGGGTTTCGACGTATGGGCGAAGCTCACCGATTCGCGGCACAATCAGCCAGTGCAACGCCCCCCAAGCCAGCCCAAATGCAAACCAGGCGGCCAGCACCAAACCCAAGGCCCAGCGAGCCAGAGTGGGCAAGGCTTTCAGGAGTGAAGATGGGGTCGGCGTCAAGTCGATCATTGTTAGCTTGTAAATACGACAGGAATTATGACCCGCCCCGTTTTGTCATCCCACTCGCGTTTTGGCCAGCGCGTTCGTCGCCGCTATGAAGGCCAACTGCATTTGCTGCCTGCAGGCCTGCCCAACCCTGACACCATGACACAGGCCTTCGAGGCACTTCGTGCACAAGGTCTTGACACGGGCAGTGCCTTGAGGGTGACGCGCCAATTGGTGCTGGAACGCTTGCTGTGCCTGGACTGCGACGCCCAGGCGTCTTTGCAGCACATCACCCAGGCCATGACCCATCTGGCCGAATTCGCACTCAACAAAGCATGCACTGAAGTCCAACTGGCACTCGACCAGACCCATGGTGCGCCCACCACCGCGACGGGTCAGCGGGCGCAGCTTTGGATCGTGGGCATGGGCAAGCTCGGTGCGCGGGAGCTCAACGTATCGAGCGACATTGACCTCATTTATGTCTATGACGAAGACGGTGAGACCACCGGTGACGTCCAGGGGCGCGGGCGCCTCTCCAACCAGGAATATTTCGCCAGAGCAGTACGGGCAATTTATGTCCTCACGGGCGACACGACTGAACACGGCTTTGTGTTTCGGGTTGATTTGGCGCTTCGCCCCAATGGCAACTCGGGCCCACCGGCCGTGTCTCTCGACGCACTGGAGCAATACCTGCATGTCCAGGGGCGTGAGTGGGAGCGATTTGCCTGGCTCAAGAGCCGCGTTGTCGCGCCGCTGGACTGCGTGGCAGACGGCTCGACGCTGGCGTTGCGCAGCGTGGTCATGCCGTTTGTGTTCCGGCGCTATCTGGACTACAACGTGTTCGACTCCTTGCGCATCCTTCACCGGCAAATTCGCGACCATGCCAGCAAGCGCAGTGCAGGACACCCGGAGCGGGCCAACGACGTCAAGCTCTCACGGGGCGGCATCCGGGAGATCGAATTTATCGTGCAGTTGCTTCAGGTTGTGCGAGGTGGCCAGTTTCCGGAACTCAGGACCCGTCCCACGCTGAGCGCCTTGCCACGCCTCACCAAGGCGGGCCTCATGCAGGACAGCACAGCACAGGCGCTGGCAGATGCCTATGACTTCTTGCGCCGGGTAGAGCACCGCATCCAGTACCTGGATGACCAACAAACCCATGTGCTGCCCACCCAGGACCATGACCTGGACTGGATCGCCAGCGCCATGGGCTTTGAGAATGCGCCGCAACTGCTGCACCAGCTCGATGCGCACCGTGAAGTAGTCGCAGAAGAGTTTGACAAACTGCTGGGTGGCGCCGACAAGGACTGCAAGGGCTGCAACGGCGGCAAATCGGCCAAAACGATGAGCTTTGACGAGGTGCTGGAGCAGGCAAGTCCGCTCTTCAGGAAGCGCCTGGCCGACTGGCGCGAACACCCGCGCGTGCTCGCCTTGCGTGAAGATTCTCGCGCACGACTGATCCGCCTGATTGCCCGCACCTCCCAGTGGGTGCACGACGGCAAGGCCACAGAAACCGCTGCAGTGCGGCTGGCCGACTGGATTGAGCCCCTGCTGCGCCGCGAGAGCTATCTGGCACTGCTGCTGGAGCGCCCCAATGTGCATGAGCGCTTGTTGCGCCTGCTGGGTGCTGCACGCTGGCCCGCCCGCTACCTGCTGCTGCACCCTGGCGTGATTGATGAGCTCGCCAGCGTGCAAATGCTGGACGAGAGGTTTTCTGCTACTGATTTTGAGCAGGAGCTTGACCATCGCTGCACCTCACTCAAAGGAACGGGGGAAGACGATGACGAATCGCTTCTTAACCTGCTGCGCCGAGCTCACCATGCCGAGGTGTTTCGCACCCTCGCCCGCGACCTGGAGGGCCGCCTGACCGTCGAAGAAGTGGCTGACGACCTGACCTCGCTGGCCGAGGCCGTGCTGCGCATCACCACGCGCTGGTGCTGGGCCCGCTTGAAAAATCGACACTGTGAGGCACCCCGCTTTGCGATCATTGCCTATGGCAAGCTTGGCGGGAAAGAACTGGGCTATGGCAGTGACCTGGACATTGTGTTTGTCTACGATGATGAAGATGACCAGGCGTCCGAAGTCTATTCG
>CAZBKX010000815.1:0-1513 GCA_964492535.1 uncultured Rhodoferax sp.
TCATTGCCATGCCAGCAGCGCCACCCCAGAGCCAGGCAGCATGGCGAGGAGTAGTCCTGCTTTCCTTGCCAGTGGTTTGATTAGCGATCGGGGCAGTGGATTCAGGTTCGGCCCAGCGCGCTCCAATGATGAACATCAGCATGATGACGATGCCAAAAAAAACCCATCCGTACAGCAGGTGATCAACCCCCACTGCCAGCTTGTTACCGGACAGGTGGCCCAGCATCACAATCATGTAAGCACGCATCCAGTTGGCCACCACCGGCACCACCAGGGCCACAAGAAAAAAGAGAATCCTCCGTTGTGCGGATTGATAGTTCAAGTAAGCGAACAGAGCACCTACCGTCAGCGAGGCAATCAGATAGCGAACGCCGCTGCACGCCTCCACGACCGCCCAGCGTCCGGTCGGAACAACAAAGTCAAGCCCCTCACGGTAAACCGGAATGCCTGACAAACGCAACGCAAGCACCGTGACATGGGCCGTCCACTCCATCAGTGGCGGCAAGAGGAACTCACCGATCGGCACAGCGAAAAACAAAAAACCCAGCGGAAAGATAATCTGTCTCGTGACCGACCACCCCAACAGCGCAGGCACCGACAACACCAGCAACGCCACCAACATCAGTTGGGTGACTGCATTGACGGCCACCAGATCACCCAAGAGCCAAATAAAGGCAACGCCCGCCATCAGGACCCAGGCAGCGGGCGCGGGGCGAGGAACATGCATCGCAAGGGCCTCCCTCCTTTGCCAAATCAACCAAAGCGCAATCGGTGGCACCAAAAAACCGTGGGTGAACGTGTCGGATCGAGACCAGATCGTGACCATGGCCAACGCAGTTTCCCGATATAAAAACAAAATCCAGACCTGCAGTAAAACGAACGCGGGCAGGGCTCGCTGCCAGCCTTGTGGCAGGCCAAAACGCACGGACGTCCCCATGGGTAGAGTGCTCATCCCAGGCTCCTCACCACCATGGGGCCCAGCCAGTTGGCAACAGGAAGGGGCAGATGCCGCCAGGCAGCAATCAAGAGGCGATATTTGCGGTTGGACGGGTTATTTTGGGGAATCGCCGCACGCTTGTAGAGACAGTATTCGTAGTGCAGAGGAGTCGGCTCGAACCCCCAGTTTTTCTTGAAGGCGTAGGAACCCGTACCTTGCTTGCTGCGGCCATAGTCAAACACCCGCAAACCGCGTGCACAGGCGCGGCGCAACAACTCCCAATATTTGAAGTCATTGGCCGCCAGATGTCGCGCCGA
Source organism: uncultured Rhodoferax sp. (assembly GCA_964492535.1). Classification (GTDB taxonomy): domain Bacteria; phylum Pseudomonadota; class Gammaproteobacteria; order Burkholderiales; family Burkholderiaceae_C; genus Rhodoferax. Next base: position 1,255 of record CAZBKX010000815.1, read on the forward strand.
CTCGTCATCACCAGCGTAATAAGGCAAGACCTCGTCCCGAAAGTAGAAGCTCAGCACGCTGCTCAAAGCACGCCCCTCGGATGTGGTGACCGTCAACACCTCGCAGTCCGACCCGAATTCCGAGAGCAAGGCGTGGAAGTAGCGCTTGGGCATGGCGGGTGTTCCATGGCGATGCACGTTGTCTGCGTACAGGTCAAAAAACCGATCTGCATCGCTGTCTATCTCGCTGCGCAAGCCGTGCTGGATACCTTTGCGAACC
>CAZBKX010000816.1:0-8089 GCA_964492535.1 uncultured Rhodoferax sp.
CGACCCGCAGCGCATCGTGATCACGGCCGGCGCCTCGGCCGCACTGCAACTGGCCTGCCTGGCGCTGTTCGAGCCCGGCGACGAGGTGCTGATGCCTGACCCCAGCTACCCCTGCAACCGGCATTTTGTCAGTGCTGCGGACGGCACGGCGGTGCTCATCCCCACCACAGCCGCCGAGCGCTACCAGCTCAGTGCCGACAAGGTGCAGGCAGCTTGGGTGGACAACACCGCAGCGGCTGGCGCGGGCACCCGGGGGGTTCTGCTGGCCTCGCCGTCCAACCCCACCGGCACCTCCATCCACCCCGATGAGTTGCGCCGCATTCACGAGGTGGTGAGTAGCACGGGCGGCATCACCCTGGTGGATGAAATCTACCTTGGGCTGAGCCATGACCCCCAATATGGCCAAACGGCGCTGGCCCTGGATGACAAGCTCATCAGCATCAACAGCTTCAGCAAGTACTTCAACCTGACCGGCTGGCGCCTGGGCTGGATGGTGGTGCCGCAGCCGCTCGTGCCGGTCATTGAACGCCTGGCACAAAACCTATTTATTTGCCCGAGCACCATCTCCCAATACGCCGCGCTGGCGTGCTTTGAAACCTCCAGCATCACTGAGTACGAGCGCCGGCGCAGCGAGTTCAAGGCGCGGCGCGACTACTTCATCCCCGCGCTCAACGCCCTGGGCTTGACGGTGCCAGTGATGCCCGACGGTGCGTTCTACGCCTGGGCGGACTGCCGCGCTGCCTGCGCCAAGCTGGGCGTCAAGGACAGCTGGGATCTGGCGTTTGAGATCATGAACAAAGCTCACGTAGCCGCCACGCCGGGGCGAGACTTTGGCACGGCCGACACACACAACTTCATCCGTTTCTCGACGGCCAGCTCCATGGTGCAACTGCAAACCGCGATTGAGCGCCTGAAGACCTTGCTGGCCTGAATGATGAGTAGCGCAGCATCCGCCGCCACCCCGTTCTCATGGCCCGTGCGGGTGTATTGGGAAGACACCGATGCAGGCGGCATTGTGTTTTATGCCAACTACCTGAAGTTCTTTGAGCGTGCCCGCACCGAATGGCTGCGCTCCCTGGGCCTGGAGCAGTGTCATCTCAAAGACACCACCGGCGGCATGTTTGTGGTGAGCGACACCCAGGTGCGCTACCACCGGCCGGCCCGGCTGGATGACGAACTGATTGTTACAGCCGCTCCAACAGAAGTGGGCCGGGCGTCCCTGACAATACAGCAGCAGGCTTGGTTGAAAACCGCCGCGTCTCCGGTCTTGTTGTGCGACGGCACCATTCGCGCAGGCTGGATCAACGCTACCAGCTACAAGCCCACCCGAATTCCCCCAACCCTCTTTGAAGCCCTTACCCCATGAACCAAGACATGTCGATCCTTCACCTGGTGCTCAACGCCAGCCTGGTGGTGCAATTGGTGATGCTGCTGCTCATTGTGGTCTCCATGGCCAGCTGGGCGGCCATTTTTCGCAAGCTGTTTGCCTTGAACCGGGTCAAGTCGCTCAACGACGTGTTTGAGCGCGAGTTCTGGTCGGGCACCAGCCTCAATGATTTGTTCTCGGCGGCGGCCAAGAATGCCCGCGACTCCGGCCCGATGGAGCGTATTTTTGCCAGCGGCATGCGCGAATACCAAAAACTGCGCGAACGCCACATCACCGATGCGGGGACGCTCATGGACGGCGCGCGGCGCGCCATGCGGGCGAGTTTTCAGCGCGAGATGGATGTGATCGAGACCAACCTGTCGTTCCTGGCCTCGGTCGGCTCCGTGTCGCCGTATGTGGGCCTGTTTGGCACGGTGTGGGGCATCATGCACGCCTTCACCGGGCTGGCCTCACTGCAGGTGGTGACCTTGTCCAGCGTGGCACCGGGCATTGCCGAGGCTCTGGTGGCCACGGCCATTGGCCTGTTTGCCGCCATTCCGGCGGTGGTGGCTTACAACCGCTTTGCGCGGGACATAGACCGCATTGCCATTCGCCTGGAGACCTTCATTGAAGAGTTTTCCAACATCCTGCAGCGCAACGTCAGCGCGCAATCGGCCTCTGGCCACTGAGGCGGGAGAACCAGCATGGCATCTCTGGTGAGCAGGGGGCGCGGGCGGCGCACCATCAACGAGATCAACATGGTGCCCTTCATCGACGTGATGCTGGTGCTGTTGATTATTTTCATGGTCACCGCGCCATTGATCACCCCCAGCGTGATCGACCTGCCCCGGGTGGGCAAGGCGGCCAAGCAACCCGACCAGGTGATTCAGATCATCATCAGCAAAGACGAGTCGATGCAGATCAAGATCAGGGAAAAATCCACGCCCGTGACGTTCAAGGACATCGCCAGCGCCGTTCGCAAGGCCCAAAGCGGTGAGACCAACTCGGCCGTGGTCATCAGCGCCGACAAAAACACCAAGTACGAGACGGTGGTGAAGGTCATGGACACGCTGCAACGCGCTGGCGCGCAGCGCGTGGGCCTGTCGGTGCAACTCACCAACTGACACCGGCATGAGGACGGCCACAGATCGCTTTGAGTTTGCGCCACCGCCCACCCCGGGCCTGATGCGATCACTGGGGCTGGCCGTATTGGCACACGCCCTGTTACTGGTGGCCTTGACCCTGGGCGTGCAATGGAAGCGCGATGATGTGACCCTGACCGCCGAGGCCGAGCTGTGGTCGGCCGTGCCGCAACAGGCCGCTCCCAAACTCGAAGAACCACCGGACGAACGCACACCGCCTGCCCCGGTGCTGCCCCCGCAACCGGTGCCCGAACCGGTGCCGCCCAGACCGGTACCGCCGCCGATTCCCCAAGCTCAGCTCCCTGCGCCGCCCGAGGTGGACATTGCCCTGGAACAAGAGAAGGCGCGCCTCAAGAAGCTCAAGGAACAACAGCTGGCCCAGGAAAAAATCGCGCTGGCGCAGCGCCGCCAGGACAAATTGCGCCAAGACAAGCTGAAGCAAGAGCAGCTCAGACAAGACAAACTCAAACAAGACAAGTTGCTGGCCGAGCAACAACGCGAGCAGGACAAACGGAACCAAGACAAACGTGAACTGGAGAAGCGTGCACAGGACAAGCGCGACAAAGACAAGGCCGTGGCTCTGGAGAAGAAAAAGACCGAACAAGAAGCCCAGCGCAAGGAAGACGCCGCCAAAGCGCAGGCCGAGGCCAAGCAAGTGGAAGCCCAGCGCCAGGCCAACCTGCAGCGCATGGCGGGCCTTGCCGGCGCCACCGGCGCACCCAGCGCCACCGGCACAGCACTGCAGTCCTCCGGGCCGTCTGCCAGCTACGCAGGGCGCATTCGCGCCAGCATCAAACCCAACATTGTGTTCACCGACGACATCACCGGCAATCCGGTGGCTGAGGTCGAGGTACGGACCTCATCGGACGGCACCATCATCAGCCGCAAGCTCATCAAGCCCAGCGGCGTGGATTCATGGGACGATGCCGTGCTCAAAGCCATCGACAAGACCGGCAAGCTCCCCAAAGACGTGGATGGCCGGGTGCCGTCGTCGCTGGTGATCAGTTTCAGGCCCAAAGACTGAGCCGCACAGGCGCCGTGAGCAGCTGCTGCACGGCGGCCTGAAAAATACTATTTGATAGCACTCCAGACAATGAATACGCCGACCAGAAGGCTATTTCTTAACAAGCAATCTTGTGTTAATTTAATTGATAGCACTCCAGGCAATGAATACGCCGCCCAGAAGGCTATTTCTTCACAAGCAAGCTTGTGTTAATTTAATTGATAGCACTCAGGGCAATGAATACGACGGCCAAGACATCATTTCATTCATAAATGATCTCTGCGCGACCCTGATCGGCTTGCGCCCGCCACCCCGCGAGTGCCGCGTTGCTCGGGAAGAAGCGAACCCCCTCGCCTAACTGCAACTCGGCAGACACACCGCCGCTGGCATCCTGGCAAGCCACCATCAGGCGCACGCCCAGCCCGCGCATCACCTCGCCTTGCTCGGTTTCCTCACGCACCGGCGGAAAATCCTTGAGCATGCGGGCCACATCGGGCGCTTGGCCTGCACCACCAGAGTTCACGGCCACGCGCAGAAACTTGCCAAACCGGCAGCGGGCCTGGTCCAGGTCCCAGATTTGCGTCACGGTCAATTGCATGCCGCCCGAGAACCGGTCCATCTGCTGCTTGCCCATGACGATGACCATTTCATCTTCCTTGAGGAGGTTTTTGTGGGCGTTGATCAGCGCCTCGTCAGCCCGGGCCTCAATCACGGCAGATTTGTCGTCCAGCTTGAACAGGGCCAGCTTGCCGCGCTGGCCGTTGATCACCCGAAAATCCGTGATGATGCCGGCCATCAACTGCGGCTCACGGGTGTCGATCAAGTCGTCAAGCTGGCGTTTGGCAAAGCGGCGCACTTCCAGCGTCACCTCATCAAACAGATGGCCTGACAAATAGAAGCCCACCGCCGTCTTCTCGTAGGTCAAGCCCTCTTTCACGCCCCAAGGCGTGGCCGCTACCAGGCCAGGCTCCTGGGTGCTGGAGCCATGGTCGTCATCACCGCCCATGTCAAACAGCCCACCCTGGTTGGCGTTGGCAATGGCCGCTGCGCCAAAGTCAAAAGCCCGGTCCACGCTGGCCAGCAGGCTGGCCCGGTTGGGCTCGATCTCATCGAAGGCGCCCGCCTTGATCAGGGCCTCCACCGTGCGCTTGTTGATGCGGGCCCGGTCTACCCGCACGCAAAAATCAAACAGGCTCTTGAACGGCCCGCTCACATCCCCCGAGGGTCCCACGCCCCGCCCTTCGCGCGCCGCCACAATCGCCTCAATGGCTTGCTGGCCGGTGCCCTTGATGGCGCTCAGGCCGTAGCGAATGAGCTTGTCGGAAATCGGCTCGAACCGGCTCACACCGCGGTTGACGTTGGGCGGCTCAAAGGTCAGGCCCATCTTCAGGGCGTCCTCATACAACACCCGGAGCTTGTCGGTGTCGTCCATCTCCACTGTCATGTTGGCGCAAAAGAACTCGGCGGTGTAGTGCACCTTGATCCAGCCGGTGTGGTAGGCCAGCAAGGAGTAGGCAGCGGCGTGCGACTTGTTGAAACCGTAGCCCGCAAACTTCTCCATCAAGTCAAAAATCTCGTCGGCCTTGTCCTGGTTGATGTCGTTTTTGAGGGCCCCATCGCGAAAAATCTGGCGGTGCTTGGCCATCTCGTCCGCGTCTTTTTTACCCATGGCGCGGCGCAGCATGTCGGCGCCACCGAGTGAGTAGCCACCCAGAATCTGGGCGGTCTGCATCACCTGCTCCTGGTAGACCATGATGCCGTAGGTCTCACTGAGCATGTTGGCCACCAGCGGATGCGGATACTCCACCACCTCGCGCCCGTGTTTGCGAGCCACAAAACTCGGAATCAGGTCCATCGGGCCCGGGCGGTACAGGGCGTTCAAGGCAATCAGGTCTTCCAGACGCGTGGGTTTGGCATCTTTCAGCATGCCCTGCATGCCACGACTCTCAAACTGGAACACGGCTTCGGTCTTGCCATCTGAGAACAAGCGGTAAACCCGCGCGTCATCCAGCGGCAGGTTCTCGTAGGCAAAGTTTTCCTGGCCTTTGTGCCGCTTGATGATGAGCTGGCGCGCAATTTCCAGAATGGTGAGGGTGGCCAGCCCCAAAAAGTCGAACTTCACCAGGCCAATGGCCTCCACGTCGTTCTTGTCGTACTGGCTCACCGCCGACTCGCTGCCGGGCTGCTGGTACAGCGGGCAAAAGTCGGTGAGCTTGCCCGGGGCAATCAGCACCCCACCGGCGTGCATGCCCACGTTGCGGGTCATGCCCTCTAATTTGCGGGCCAGCTCCAGCAGGGTTTTGACGTCTTCTTCTTTGGCCTCGCGCTCGGCCAAAATCGGCTCGTCGGAGGCGTAGACGGTTTTGTCGTCTTTTTTGCGATCAGGGGGCGGCAGTTGCAGGCTCACACTGACCCCCGGCTTGTTGGGAATGAGCTTGCTGATGCCGTCGCAAAAGGTGTAACTCATGTCCAGCACCCGACCCACGTCGCGCACGGCGGCACGCGCGGCCATGGTGCCAAAGGTCACGATCTGGCTCACCGCGTCCTTGCCGTATTTGTCCTTCACATAATCAATCACCAGGTTGCGGTTGGTCTGGCAGAAGTCGATGTCAAAGTCGGGCATGGAGACCCGCTCGGGGTTCAAAAACCGCTCAAACAGCAGGTTGTATTGCAGCGGGTCAAGGTCGGTGATCTTCATCACGTAGGCCACCAGCGAGCCCGCGCCCGAACCCCGGCCCGGGCCCACCGGGCAGCCGTTGTTCTTGGCCCAGTTGATGAAGTCGCCCACAATCAAAAAGTAGCCCGGAAACCCCATGTTCAGGATGGTGGTGATCTCGAACTCCAGCCGCTCCACATAACGTGGCATCTCGGCCTCGCGTTGGGCAGCATCGGGGTACAAGTGCGCCATGCGCTCTTTCAAACCTTCATGGGAGGTGTAGCGAAAGTACGCCTCAGGCGTCATGCGCTCGCCGTTGACCAGGGGCGTCGGGAACTCAGGCAACTGGGGCTTGCCCAAAATGAGCGTGAGGTTGCAGCGCTTGGCAATCTCCACCGTATTGGCCACGGCCGAGGGCAGGTCGGCAAATAGCGCCTGCATTTGCGCTGCGTTCTTGAAATACTGCTCGCGCGTGAACTTGCGCACCCGGCGCTGGTTGCCCAGAATCTCGCCCTCGGCAATACACACACGGGCCTCATGGGCCTCGTAATCCTCAGGCGCGGTGAACTGCACCGGGTGCGTGGCGACCACCGGCAGACGCATGCGCGCAGCCAGCTGCACCGCCGCCGTTACATGAGATTCGTCGTCAACCCGCCCGGCCCGCTGCAACTCCAGGTAAAACCGCTGGGGGAACAACGCAGCGAGCTGCAATGCCGCCTCATGAGCCCTCGCCTCATCACCCTGCACCAGGGCCTGGCCCACAGGCCCAGCCTGGGCGCCAGACAAGCAAATCAAACCTTCATTGAGTTCTGCAAGCCAGGCAACGCTGACGCAGGCCTGCGCCTTGCCCGTGCCGCGCGTCCAGGCGCGGGCCAGCAACTCCGACACATTGAGGTAGCCCTGGCGGTTTTGCACCAGCAGCACGATGCGGGACAGGCTGGTCTGGTCCTTGCCAAAGCCTTCCAGCCAGACCTCGGTGCCGATCACCGGCTTGGTGCCGCGCTTGCGCGCTTCTTTATAAAATTTGATGGCGCCGAACAGATTACTGAGGTCGGTGACGGCGATCGCTGGTTGGCGGTCAGCCACAGCCAGCTTGACGATATCATCAATGCGATTGGTCCCGTCAACGACGGAGAACTCGGTATGCAAACGTAGGTGGACAAACATAAATCATTGTAATTCTTGAAGAAAACTGGGCCTCTATCTTGAAAATTCTTGTCGTTGATGACCATGCCCTGGTGCGTGAGGGCTTGTGCCAGGTCCTGAAGGGGCTGGATGAGCACGTCGAGGTTCTGGAGGCGCCTGACTGCGCTCGCGCCTTTGAGCTGGCCCACCGGCACCCCGATCTTGATCTGGTGCTGCTGGATTACCACCTGCCCGACATGAACGGCCTGCTGGCGCTCAATGTGTTCGGCAAACGGCACCCCGAGCTGCCCATCGTCATGCTGTCAGGCTCCGTCAACCCACGGACCATGAACCAGGTGCTGGCGCGAGGGGCGGCTGCGTTTTTGACCAAGTCCGGGCTGAGCCATGAGTTGCTCTCGGTCATCCGCCGCGTGCTGGCGGGCGATGTGTGTGTGCCCCCTGAGCTGCCGGGCAGCTTGACACCACCCGTTCAGCCCGAAGTGGATGCCGCGGGCGGCTTTCCCAAACTCAGCCCCCGGCAGGAAGAAGTGCTGTTGCTGCTGCTGGCAGGACGCACCAACCGGGAAATGAGCGAGGTGCTGGAATTGGCGGAGGAGACCACCAAAAGCCATGTCACCGCCATTCTGCGGGCCTTTGGGGTCAGAACCCGGTTGCAGGTGATTGTGGAAGCCGGCCGCCAGGGCAACCCCATATCGGCGCCTTCGGCCTGAGCGTCCAGCACCAGTCGTCGGATCAGATTGCGCAATTTGGCCGGGCGCACCGGCTTGTGCAGCAGG
>CAZBKX010000817.1:0-7606 GCA_964492535.1 uncultured Rhodoferax sp.
CCACCGGCAAGTCCATCCTGGACCGGGGCAGCAAGACCAATGTGGGCGAATTGATGCTGAAATACGGCGGCGGCGGTCACAACGCAGCCGGCACTTGCCAGGTAGACAACGACCAGGCCCAGACCGTGCTGGACGCCTTGATCCAGCAAATCAACCAAGACGGTTGAGGCGCAACCCCGCCCCTGGCCTCAGGGTGCGGGGGCTTTCTCAAGCCGGCGGGTCTCGCCAATGATCATCACGTCAAAGTCCGTCTGCGCCAGACCCCGTTCGCTGCGCCTGCGGGCCAGTTCCGCGGGCGGCTCGTCCAGCGGTTCATCGGCCAGCGACTCAAAGGTGCCCCAGTGCATGCCAATCGCCCGGCGGGCCCGCAAGTCGGCGCGCACCTGTACTGCCTCGGGCACATCAATGTGCATGATTTTCATGAACCAGCGCGGGGCGTAGGCGCCAATGGGGATGAAGGCCATGTCAAACGGCCCGAGTCGCGCGCCAATGTCCTGAAAATCCCTGGAGTATCCGGTGTCTCCCGTGTGAATCAGGCGCAAGCCCTCGCCCTCCACCACCCAGCCGCCCCACAGCGTCTGGTTGGTGTCATTCAGGCGGCGCTTGCTCCAGTGCTGCACCGGTACGAAGCTGATTTTGAGCGTGTCCTCGCGGGTGTCTTGCCACCAGTCGTACTCGTCCACACGGCTGATGCCCAGCTCCGCAAACCAGGCCTTCAAACCCAGGGGCACCAAAAAACGCGGGCTTCCCTGTGGCATGGCGGCCAGGCGTTTGATGGACTCCGCGTCGAGGTGGTCGTAGTGGTTGTGGGAAATCATCACCACGTCAATGCGCGGCAGCTGGGGAATGTCAATCGGCAAGGGCACGATGCGCCGGGGGCCGGCAAACCCCACGGGCGAGGCGCGTTCCGAAAAAATCGGGTCAAACAGCATGTTTTTGCCGGCCAGGCGCACCAGCATCGTGGCGTGGCCCACCCAGGTCACCGACGGGTTGTTGCCCGGTGCACCCAAGGCCGCTGGATCGGTCTGCATAGCCGGCAAGTTCCAGCCCCCCGGCGGCGGCTGGGGCAATCCGTCGCGCAGGCGTTCCCACTGCCAGGCGAGAAAGCTGGGCTTGTCAGGGTGCGGGTAGGTGTTTCGAAAACTGTCCGCCCCCTGGCGTGGCGCCTGGGCCAATGCCACGGCGGAAAAGACAAACAACAAGAGCGCTAAAAATCGGTGCATGCGGTGAAAGCCTGGCGGCTGAAATAGGGGTTCGCTGAACTTATACCCAAGTTGGAGTGTCCTTGCGCCCCTGTGGGGTGCGCCGCCCTGCGGGGACGGCCATGGCGAACAAGGCAAAATTCACCCCGATGAAAGACGCCGCCCCCCACCCCGCTCCCGTGCCCATTCCTGCCATGCTGCTGGCCGCCGGCCGCGGCGAGCGCATGCGCCCCTTGACCGACGCCACCCCCAAGCCCTTGCTGTCGGTGCGCGGCAAGCCGCTGATGCAGTGGCACCTGGAAGCCCTGGCGCAAGGCGGCTGTGATCGGGTGGTGGTGAACACGGCGTGGCTGGGGGAGCAGCTGGTGGCAGCTTTTGGTGCTCATTTCAGCCTCCAGCCGCCGTCTTATATGCCTGGGTCACTATCAAATTCAGGACAACTGACGATGCACTACTCCCATGAAGGCCGGGACTTTGGTGGCGCGCTGGAAACCGCCGGCGGCATTGCGCGGGCCCTGCCTCAACTGGGTGAGGTGTTCTGGGTGCTGGCGGGCGATGTGTTTGCGCCGGACTTCGTGTTCAGCCAGGCGGCGGCCCAGCGATTTATCGCCAGCGACCAGTTGGCGCATATCTGGCTGGTGCCCAACCCGGCGCACAACCCCCAGGGCGACTTTGGCCTGGATACCAGCGGCGTGGCCCTGAACCACGCACCGGAGCAATTCACCTACTCGACCATTGGCTTGTACCGCAGCGCCTTGTTTGCCCCGCCCTGGTGCGATGTGGCGCCGGGCAACCCCCTGGGTGTCCGGGCGGCACTGGGGCCGCTCCTGCGCGCAGCCATGCAGCAAGGCCGGGTGAGCGCCGAGATGTATACCGGCCGCTGGACCGATGTGGGAACACCTGAGCGACTGCGCCTGCTGAACCAGCCCACACCCTAAGAGGCCGCCCAAGCAGACGCCAGCGTCGCCTGACAGCTCGCTCCAGAGCGCCCCGCTCATTTCGCGGCTCAACTGGCTACACATTCAACGGGTCGCACAGCTCCCGCTTCAGCACATCGGCCTTGAGGGCCGCCCCAAAAGGCGCGCTGGTGGAGAACTTGATCTGAAAGGACGACAGGTCATAGACGTCAAAGTCGGGCTGCGCCATCAGCCGCTGGTACTGTACCGGCACCAGCATGGTGTGCGTGGCCCGGTGCGCCTGGGCGAGTTGCAGGTAGCCTTTGGCGTCAAACTTGGGCCTCAGCACCACGCAGCCGCCACAGCCCAGCGTGGGGAAAACACCACCAGCGTGGTGTTGGAATACAGCGGCGTGGACAGCACCGTCACGTCGGCAGGGCTGTAGTGGCAGGCACTGCCGCGCCGCACATGCGCCCAACGCATGCCATGCGACTGCACGATGCCCTTGGGCTCCCCCTTGGTGCCAGACGAATAGATGATGTTGAACGGGGCCTCAGGCGCCAGGGCAGCCGGTGCAGGCGACTGGCCAGCCGGCGTGCCACGCCTGCAGCGCCAAGCCCACGCCAGAGCCGTCCAGCGCGATCCGGGTGGCCGTGCCCGCTGTAGTGTTGGGGCGGGCCCACGGCCTCGGCGCCAGCGGCGCCACCACCACGCCGGCCCGCAGCGCACCGAGAAACACGGCGGCATAGTCCACCGAACTGGCGGCGCACATGGCAATGGCCTCGCCGGGGCGCACACCGTCCCGCTGCAGGGCGCTGACTAAGCAGTCCATCAGGGCGTCCAGCGCGCCATGGCTGCACTGGCGCTCGACTTCAACCAGCGCAAGGTGCTCAGGCTGGTGGAGGGCATGCTGGTGAATCAGGTCGGCGATCAAGCCGAAGTCGGGAAGGTCGTTGGGCGGTGCGGACGTGTTCACGGCCAGTTCTTAGGAGCCCCGGCAGGAAGGTTGGGACAGCGTTACCATCTTTGGCCTGTCATCACCCTGATGGCGCGACCCCTGGGGACTCCCATGATTGACCTCTACACCGCATGAAACTCTACCTCTCTCCCCGCGCCCCCAACCCCCGCCGAGTGGCGATTTTTCTGGCGGAAAAAGGCGTGACTGACCTGCCGCAGGTGATGGTCAGCATTGCCGACAATGAGCACAAGGGCGAGGCCTACCGCGCCATCAGCCCGCTGGCCAAAGTGCCGGCCTTGGTGCTGGACGACGGTCGTGCACTCACGGAAACCCGCGCCATCTGCACCTACCTGGAAGGCATCTACCCCGAGCCGAACCTGATGGGCGTGGACTTTGAAGAACGCGCCTTCATCGAGATGACGGACCGGCGCATTGAGTTCTACCTGTTTGCCGGTTTTGCCAACGCCATCCGCCACACCCATCCCGGACTTGCGCCGCTGGAGCAACCCCAGTTTGCGGAATTCGGGCGCTCGCAGGGCGAAAAAGTCCGCGAAGTGGCCCGTTGGCTCGATGGCGAGCTGGCGCACCGACCCTTTGTGGCGGGGGAGCGATTCACGATTGCCGACATCACCACCTTCTGTGCGCTGGAGTTTGCGCGCGGCTTGTTGAAGTTTGTGCCGGGCAGAGAAGGTCTGCCCCATTTGCAGGCCTACCGAGACCGTTGGAGCGAGCGCGCGAGCGCTGCCACCCTCTGACACCCTGCACTTTTTAGGCCTGACCAGGGCCGACAGGACACCCCCATGAACATGCCCACAGCCAACAGCTTTGCCAGCCAGTTTGACTTTGCCGCGCGCCGTGCCCGCCTGGCGGCCCAACTCGGCCCCAAGGGCATCGCCATCCTGCCCACGGCACCTGAGCAGATGCGCAACCGCGATGCTGATTTTTTGTACCGCCATGACAGCTATTTTCTCTACCTGAGCGGATTCACCGAGCCGCAGGCCTGGCTGGTGATCACCGGCGACGGCAAAAGCACCCTGTTTTGCCAGCCCAAGGACCTGGAGCGCGAAATCTGGGACGGCTATCGGCTGGGGCCGGAGGCCGCGCCAGCCGCCCTGGGCGTGGACGCGGCTTACCCGGTGACCGAGCTGGATGCCCGGATGCCCGGCCTGCTGGACGGGCGCGATGCGGTGTGGTTCTCATTTGCCACCCACAAAGGGCTGGAGGGGCGCGTGGACGGCTGGCTGGGCAACCTGCGAGCCAAAATTCGTTACGGCGCCCTGTGCCCGGAGCAGCAGCGCGACCTGTGCGGCCCGCTGGACGAAATGCGGCTGGTCAAGGACGCGCAAGAACAGGCCACCATGCGCCGTGCCGCGCAGATCAGCGCAGGCGCCCACATTCGCGCTATGCAGCTGAGTGCCCGCATGTTGCGCCAGGGTGAGGCGGTGCGCGAGTACCACCTGGACGCCGAACTGCTGCACGAATTTCGCCGTCAGGGCTCGCAATGTGCGGCCTATGGCTCCATCGTGGCCGCTGGCGCCAACGCCTGCGTGCTGCATTACCGGGCTGACGCCGCCCCGGTGCGCGATGGCGAGCTGGTGCTGATGGATGCGGGCTGCGAGCTTGACGGTTACGCCTCGGACATCACCCGCACCTTCCCGGCCAACGGCCAATTCACCGGGCCGCAGCGCACGCTGTATGAACTGGTGCTGGCCTCGCAACAGGGCGCCGTAGCGGCAACCCGGGCCGGTGCGCGCTTTACCGACCCGCATGAGGCCGCGGTCAAGGTGCTGTCGCAAGGCCTTCTGGACCTGGGGCTGCTGGATAAAGACAAGGTCGGCACAGTGCAGGATGTGATCGAGAAGCGTGCCTACTTTCAGTTCTACATGCACCGCACCGGCCATTGGCTGGGGATGGATGTGCACGACTGCGGCGCTTATGTCGAACCCTGCGAGATCGGGCGGGTGAGCGAGCGCAAAGACCCGTTGAGTGGCGAGATCATTCGGGACCGCCCCAGCCGTATTTTGCGCAGTGGCATGGTGCTGACCATTGAGCCGGGGCTGTATGTGCGGCCCGCTGAAGGGGTGCCGGAGCAGTTTCACAACATCGGCATCCGCATTGAAGACGACGCCATTGTGACCGAGACCGGATGCGAATTGATCAGCCGGGGAGTGCCAGTGGATGCAATGGAGATTGAGGCGTTGATGCGAGGGTGAGGGGCCAGTGTTGGCCAGCACAATCCGAGCTGCGGGCATAATAATTGGCCGGACTGGAATAACGGCCGGTGCAAGATGGCTGTAAGCAAGGGCCGAGTAAATACTCGTGTAACGGGAGTTCGACAATGCGTTCATTTAATTCTGCGCCACCGGGCTTGCCCGTCCTCGACTTTGAACAGGGCAATCACCGCTCGCTGTCGATCGACTCGATAGCGCTGATGTTTCAATCCATTCTTCAGGAAGATCGTATTGCGCCCTTGACCAGGGTTTGGCTGGCGCGGCTCCAGATGCCGTTGATACGACTGGCATTGGCGAAGCCGACGATGTTCGGCAATGAGAGCGACCCCTCCTTGAGTTTTTTGACCCAGATCTCCTCTTGTGCCATAGGGCCGCAAGCTGGTCTGGTTCCCGCCGATGCGCTTGGAGTCGAAATCCAGAGGTTGGTTTTGCAGATCGAGAAAAATGCGACCGGGGGAGATAAAGCCTATGCCCAGGCGCACATGGAATTCAACACATTCCTGGCACGCTACCGACAGCCCGATGCGGTAGTGCCCCGAGTCGAAGACTTGGATCTCCAGCAAGAAAAAAGAGGCGTCTTTACCGTGCAATACTCGCTCGTACTTCGGGATATGCTGCATGGGATTCAGGTAAGCGCGGAGGTCAGGGATTTTCTTTTCAAAGTCTGGGCGGAAGTGCTTGCTCTTTCAGCCGTGCAACACGGGCAACAAGACGCCCGGACACTTGCTCTCAAACAGGCTGTGACTGCCCTGATCTGGGCGACCGGCGCCAGAAGAACACGCCGCAACCGGGCCCGCGTCATCAAGGACATACCCCAACTGCTGCAAATTTTGCGCGACGGAATGGATTCTCTCGGTCTGACCGATGCTGAGAAAAAAGGCCACATTACGACTCTGAGTGCTCCGATGATGGATGCCTTCATAGGCAAAAAAGCACATAATTCTTCGACACCATCAACCCGGAGCGATGCTCATGGGATATCTCGGGGAGGGTCCGCCGTGCGCAGTAAAGTAGCACGTACGCATGAGTTTCCCGGCATGGAGGTGACAGAGGACTACCCGTCCACGCAAGGCATGCGTTATTGGGAAAGTGCCCAGGCAGAGCAAAAAGACCCGGTCAATCCCACCTAAACCAAAGGATTCCGCCTGGGCAAACCCATGTTGACATCGGGAGCGACAAATCGGCGGGTTCCACACAATGGCTTCATTCCTGAAAGGCTGAAGGAGGCCTGCACCTCTAAATTCCCTGCACAAGCATCTGACAGGACTCTTGCAAGCGAGGGCCTACAATCTCGCCACTAATTTAGACACGCTGGCGGGGTGGCTTTTCGGTCATCTTGATTCCGGCAGGAGACACAAGAATGCCTGAGATGACCGTGACCACCGAAGAAAAACGCGCTCAACTTCGCCGCGCTGCGCTCGACTACCACCAGTTCCCCACCCCCGGCAAGATCGCCATTGCGGCGACCAAACAACTGACCAACCAGCACGACCTGGCGCTGGCTTACTCACCCGGCGTGGCCGCCCCGTGCGAAGAAATCGTCAAGGACCCCAACAACGCGTTCAAGTACACCAGCCGCGGCAACCTGGTGGCGGTCATCACGAATGGCACAGCGGTACTGGGCCTGGGTGACATCGGCCCACTGGCCTCCAAGCCCGTGATGGAGGGCAAGGGCGTGCTGTTCAAGAAGTTTGCCGGTATCGACGTGTTTGACATCGAGATCGATGAGAAACACGACCTCGACAAGCTGGTCGACATCATCGCCTCGCTGGAGCCCACCTTTGGCGGTATCAACCTGGAAGACATCAAGGCACCGGACTGCTTTTATGTCGAGCGCAAGCTGCGCGAGCGCATGAAAATCCCGGTGTTCCACGACGACCAGCACGGCACCGCCATTTGCGTGGGCGCGGCTATCCTGAACGGCCTGAAAGTCGCCGGCAAAGACCCCAAGCAGATCAAGCTGGTGACCTCGGGCGCTGGCGCTGCGGCCCTGGCTTGCCTGGGCTTGCTGGTGAAACTGGGCATTCCACGCGAAAATATCTATGTCACCGACCTTGCAGGTGTGGTGTACGAGGGCCGCACCGAGTTGATGGACGAGGACAAGATCGTCTACGCCCAACCCACCAGCGCTCGAACCCTGAGCGAGATCATCGAGGGCGCGGACGTGTTTCTGGGCCTCTCTGCTGGTGGCGTGCTCAAGAAGGACATGGTCGCCAAAATGGCACCACGCCCCCTGGTATTCGCACTGGCCAACCCCAACCCTGAAATCGATCCCGCAGATGTCAAGGCGGTGCGCAGCGATGCCATCATCGCCACCGG
>CAZBKX010000818.1:0-6968 GCA_964492535.1 uncultured Rhodoferax sp.
GCCGTAAATCAGGCCAAAGTTGATGACCTTGGCGTAGCGGCGCTGCTCACTGCTCACTTGATCAGTCGAGGTGCCAAAGATCTCGGCCGCGGTGGCGCGGTGCACGTCCATGTTGTCATGAAACGCCAGCAACAGCGCGGCGTCGCCACTGATGTGCGCCATGATGCGCAGCTCAATCTGGCTGTAATCGGCGCTGGCAATCACGCAGCCCGGTGGCGCCACAAAGGCCTCGCGCACGCGCCGGCCCTCGGCGGTGCGAATGGGAATATTCTGCAGGTTGGGGTCGTTGCTGCTGAGGCGCCCGGTCACGGCCACGGCCTGCGCATAGTGAGTGTGCACCCTGCCCGTGCGCGGGTGGGCCAGCTGGGCCAGCTTGTCGGTGTAGGTTCCCTTGAGCTTGGCCAGGCCGCGGTGCTCCAGAATTTTGGCGGGCAGGGGATAGTCCTCGGCCAGCTTTTCCAGCACCTCTTCGTCGGTACTGGGCGCGCCGGTGGCGGTCTTCTTGACCACGGGCAGACCGAGCTTGGTGAAAAATATCTCGCCGATTTGCTTGGGGCTGCTCAAGTTAAAGGGCTGCCCGGCCAGCTCTTGCGCTTCGGTCTCCAGTTGCAGGATGCGTTGACCCAGCTGATGGCTTTGGGCTGCCAGCGTGGGCGCGTCGATCAGCACGCCGTTGCGCTCAATGCGGTACAGCGCCTCGCTGCTGGCGATTTCCAGCTCGTAAATGAACCTGAGCTTGTTGTCAGCCTGGAGCTGTGGCCACAACACCTGGTGGACGTCCAGCGTCATGTCCGAGTCTTCACAGGAATACTGCGCGGCCTTGGCAATGTCCACCTGCTCAAAACAGATTTGATGGGCGCCCTTGCCACACAAATCCTCAAAGCTGATCCCGCTGCGCCCCAGATGCCGCTCTGCCAGGCTCGCCAGCCCGTGGGGCTTGTGGACTTCCAGCACATAGCTTTGCAACATGGTGTCATGTGCGTAGCCCTGCACCTCAATGCCGTGGTTGGCGAAGACATGGCGGTCGTATTTGACGTGCTGGCCCAGCTTGTGGCGGGCGCCATCCTCCAGCCAGGGCTTGAGCCGCGCCAGCACCTCATCGCGTGGCAGTTGCGCGGGGGCGTCCGGGTAGGTATGCGCCAATGGAATGTAGGCGGCCTCCCCCGGCGTGACGCTAAACGACAGGCCCACGATCTCGGCCCGCATTTCATCCAGCGACGTGGTCTCTGTGTCGAGGGCCACCAGGTCGGCGGCTTGCAGTTTGATGAACCAGTTGTCAAAAACGTCCCAGGTCAACACCGTGTCATAGAGCAGCGTGCTGACAAGGGAGCCCGCCTTGGCCTGGGGGTCGCTGAACAAGTCAGGCTCGTCGAACAGGCCCGGCTCGGTCTTGCTGTTTTTAGCGGCTTTGGGGCTGGCGCCCGCGCTGGTCTTGTCGGCACCTGATGCGGCTTGAATAGTCCGTGCCAGGCCTTTAAACCCATATTTTTCATAAAACAGGGCCAGGCCCGTCGTATCCATTACCCCAGTAGCTATTGAATCCATAGCGGGAAGATCAGGTACCCAGCCATTGAGCTCGCAGTCGGTCTTGATGGTCAGCAGTTGGCGCCCCATCGGCAGCCAGTCCAGGGACATTTTCAGATTCTCCCCCACCACCCCCTTGATGGCGTCGGCATTGGCCACCACGGCGTCCAGCGAGCCGTATTGCTGCAGCCACTTGGCGGCAGTCTTGGGGCCGACCTTGGGCACGCCGGGCACGTTGTCGATCACATCGCCCACCAGGGTCTGGAAATCGACCATCAGGTGGGGCGGCACGCCAAATTCAGCCTCCACGCCAGCCAGGTCGCGGCGCTTGCCATTCATGGTGTCGATGATGGTGATGTGGCTGTTGACCAGCTGGGCCAGGTCCTTGTCGCCACTGCTCACAATCACTTCAATGCCTTGTTTGGCCGCGATGACAGCCAGCGTGCCGATCACATCGTCAGCCTCCACACCGGGCACATCCAGCACTTTCCAGCCCATCAGGCGAACCACCTCATGGATGGGTTCGATCTGGGCGCGCAAGTCGTCGGGCATGGGCGAGCGGTGGGCCTTGTACTCGGGGTACAAGTCATCCCGAAAGGTGGGGCCTTTGGCATCAAAAACACAAGCAGCGTAGTCGGCGGGCACCTCTTTGCGCAGACTTTGCAGCATGTTGATCATGCCGCGAATGGCCCCGGTGGGTGGGCTGGTCGGGTCGCCGGGGACCGCACGCAAGTCGGGCATGGCGTGAAACGCCCGGTAAAGGTAGCTGGAACCGTCTACCAGCAGCAGGGTCTTGGGCGTTGTTTGAGCATCATTCATTTGTCCATTTTGCCAGCGGCTCCAAGGCACCCTTGGTTCTACAATCGTACGATGCGTGTCACTCTTCTACTCACCCTCGTCCTGTCCAGCTCCACTGCGGTGTGGGCTCAGGTAACAGCCTCGTCCGGGCAGTCTTCCACGGCAGCCTCCACATCGTCCAACCCGGTTGAAAGGCGCATTGAACGCATTCAAGTCGAAGATGGCGGCGCCCGCATTGACGAGCTCAAGGTCGGTGGCGAGACCAAGACCATCACTGTGCAACCCAAGGGAGGCATGCCCGCCTACGACGTGCAGCCCGTGACCGGTGCACGAAGCTGGAAAATTCTGGGTTTCTGATTTATGGCGGTCTACACAGAAGTCTCGGTGGATGAGGCAAGCACCCTCCTGCAGCAACTCAAGCTGGGCGACCTCAAAGCCATGAAGGGCTGCTCGGGCGGCATCGAGAACACCAACTATTTCGTGACCACCGAACTCGAAGGCCAGATCCACGAGTACGTGCTCACCTTGTTTGAACGCCTGACGTTTGAGCAGCTCCCCTTTTACCTGCTGCTGATGAAACATCTGGCGCAGCGCGGCATTCCTGTGCCCGACCCCGCCGCAAACGCACGGGGTGATCTGGTGTTCAAGGCAAAAGGCAAGCCGGCTGCCGTGGTGAACAAATTGCGTGGCCAAAGCGAACTCAAGCCCACGTCCACGCACTGCTTTGAAGTGGGTCGAACCCTGGCCCGCATGCATTTGGCGGGAAGGGACTTCCCGTTGCAGCAACCCAACTTGCGCGGCCTGCCCTGGTGGAACGAGACCGTGCCCGTGGTGCTGCCCCACCTCAACGTGACCCAGGCCGCACTGATTCAGAGCGAGCTGGCCTACCAGAACCATGTGGCGGCGACATCGGCTTACGCAGCACTGCCCCGCGGCCCGATTCACGCTGATTTGTTTCGCGACAACGTGATGTTCGACAAGCTGGGCGGCAGACCTGAGTTGACCGGTTTTTTCGACTTTTATTTCGCAGGCGTTGACACCTGGCTGTTTGACATCGCAGTCACCCTGAACGACTGGTGCATCGACCTGGACACAGGCAAGCCTGACGCCGAGCGAACCCGCAGCCTGCTGACCGCCTATAACGCCGAGCGGCCGCTGGAGCCCGCCGAACGAGCCTTGCTGCCCGCCATGCTGCGCGGCGGCGCCCTGCGCTTCTGGATTTCCCGCCTGTGGGACTTTTACCTGCCGCGTGAAGCCAGCATGCTCAAGGCCCATGACCCGGGGCATTTTGAACGCGTGCTCCGGGAGCGCGCCACCCGACCTGTGCCCTTTGAACTGGTGAACACCCCATGAGACTGAACATCGTCCCGGCCCGCACGGGTGCCCTGTGGGTCAAACTGGGCATCCAGACTTTCTTCAAGCAACCATTGGCGCTGGCAGGCCTGTTTTTCATGTTCATGGCGACCATGACCGTGGCCAGCCTAGTGCCGGTGATTGGCTTCGTACTGGCCATGACCCTGCTGCCGGCCGCCACGCTGGGACTGATGGCGGCCACGCGCGAGGCGACCCAAGGCCGCTTCCCTATGCCAGCTATCTTGGTGGCGGCGTTTCGTGCCGGCAAACAGGAGGCGCGCGCCATGCTGACGCTGGGCGCCTTGTATGCGGTGGGATTTTTGGTGGCGATGGGCGCCTCCTGGTTGGTGGATGGAGGTGACTTTGCACGTGTCTACCTGGGCGGCAACTCACCCACGCGCGAGATGATGGTGGCGTCCGAGTTTCAGGCGGCCATGTGGGTGTTCATCAGCTTGCACCTCCCCCTGTCGCTGCTGTTCTGGCATGCCCCGGCGCTGGTGCACTGGCATGGCCTGCCCCCGGTAAAGAGCCTGTTTTTCAGCATCGTGGCGTGTTTTCGCAACTTTGGCGCCTTTATTGTTTTTGGGCTGATGTGGATGGGCGTGCTGGTGCTCATGGTGTTGGTGGTGAGCCTGATCGCCTCTCTGCTGGGCAGCCCCGGCTTGGCGGGTGACCTGCTTTTTCCGGTGCTGATGCTGATGGCCTCCATGTTTTTTACCTCGCTGTATTTCACCTTTCGGGACAGCTTTGATGCGCCGCCCCAAGAAGAGGCTTGACGCAACCCCGCCCTGATCGGCGCAAAGCGCTGCGGGGGTTCTGATGCCAATTGCCAAATCCACAACAGATTTCATCAAATTCGAGCTAAATGGACTGAGAAACACCCGATTTTTCTTGTTTAAAAAAAAGATGTCGGCTCATAATCAATTCCACTCGAGACGCCCACAGGGCGTTTTCCGCTTTGCAAACTACGGATGAGGAAGCTACCTTGATCACCAAAACCTTGAAGCTACTGACACTGGGATGCGCGGCCGCCGTGATGGCTGGTTGCGCGACATCGCCGATTCCTGTGTCAGAGAATTTTCCCCTCACCGTGCAGCCCAAGGTGCGCTCGGCGGGTCACTGGAACCTGGTGTCCAAAGACGTTGCGGCGCAAACGCTGGAAATGCTGTCGCGGATTGGCACCACGACGGGTCTGTATGTATCGCTGCCGGTCAATGCCACAACCTTTGACAAAGCCTTTCGCGAGTTCTTGATCACAGAACTGTTCAAGAGCGGTCGGGTTGTACAGCAAACGCCAGGCAACGCTTTGGAGGTGAGCTACCAGGTTCAGCTGGTGCGTCATGAGAGTCCCCGCCCCCATTTTGTGCCTGGAAAATTCACCATGGTCACCTCAGGCCTGTATGCCTTGTACGGCCTGCATGCTCAGCACCTGGACGTGCAGTTGGCCGGCGGCCTGGGCCTGGCAGCCGTGGCAGACTATGTGGCCAGCGTGGATTCCGGTGGCCCGACGCACACCGAAATGATCCTGACCACCACAGTGGCCACGGGTGGACGCTACCTGGCACGCAAGACCGATATCTATTACCTGCAGGATGAGGATGCCGGGCTGTTTCGGTCCTTCAGCAACCAGTATGCGGCCCAGACAATGAAAGTGGTTGGCCCATGAAAACCACGCTGCTCCTCTCCGCCTTGGCCGCCGTGTTGCTGGCCGGTTGCGCCGCCCCGAATGGCACACGCGTCGAGCCCACTTACGAAGAAGCCGCCAGCAACAAGTTTGTGGCACTCAACCAGCTGGCGATTGCCAAACTGGTTGACGGATTCAAGTTGGAGGCCAGCGGTGACACACCGGTATTGGTGTCCACCATTGTGAATGTGAATGACACGCGTCTGTCAGCGCCGCTGGGTCGCACGCTGTCAGAGCAATATGCGACGCACCTGGCCAACGCCGGTTTTAACGTCAAAGAAATGAAGCTGCGTGGCGATGTGTTCGTCAAGGAAGAAACCGGCGAACTGATGCTGTCCCGTGAGGTCAAGGATATCGCCCGAAGCCACAGCGCCAGCTTGGTGCTGGTGGGCACCTACTCGCCCGCCGCCACCTACACCTATGTGAGCCTGAAGTTTGTTCGCACTCAGGACGGCCGCATTGTACGGGCCTACAACTACGCCTTACCCAATGACAAGGACGTGAGCCGCCTGTTGCAGGTCCAACCGCCCGCCGCCCGTTAGGCGCGCTGAGCTGCCTGGACCCTTGGAGGCCGCCCCAGCGCGGCCTCAATCTTGCTTACCTCCTGCATCGTTTGCAACACCCTGTCCGGTGTCAGGCTGATGCTGTCAATGCCCAACTCCACCAGATACCGCGCCACCTCGATATGGTCGCTGGGTGCCTGACCACAAATGCCACTGTGCCGGTGGTTGCGCCGCGCTCCCTCGACGGCGAGCTTGAGCATTTTGAGCATGCCTGGGTCTTGTTCATCAAACGAATCGGCCACGATGGCGCTGTCGCGGTCCACGCCCAACGTGAGCTGGGTCAAGTCGTTGGACCCGATTGAAAAGCCGTCAAACAACTCCGAAAACTCGTCGATCAGCAGCACATTGTTGGGGATCTCGCACATCACGTACACCTCCAGTCCGTTCTCCCCGCGCTGCAGGCCGTGTGTGGCCATGGCCGCCAAGACCGCGCGCGCCTCGTCCAGCCGGCGACAAAACGGCACCATCAGCTTGAGGTTGGTCAGCCCCATGACCTCGCGGATGCGCTTCATGGCCGCGCACTCCAGCGCAAAGGCTTCGGCATAAGCGGGGTGAATGTAGCGGGCGGCCCCCCTGAACCCCAACATCGGATTTTCCTCGATCGACTCAAAATCTCGCCCGCCCAGCAGCGCGGCATATTCATTGCTCTTGAAATCCGACAGACGCACGATCACCGGGCGCGGATAGAAGGCTGCCGCAATCGTGCCGACCCCTTCTGCGAGTCGCTCGATGAAATAACTGGCGCCATCCAGGTATCCCTTTGAGAGCGAGCGCACCCGTTCGCGCAAGGCTAGATCGGTGATGCGCTCGGGGTGCAGCACTGCCATCGGATGCACTTTGATGTGCTCATTGATGATGAACTCCATGCGCGCCAGGCCCACCCCATCACACGGCATCTGGCTCACCTGAAAAGCCAACTCCGGGTTACCAAGGTTGACCATGATCTCGGTCTTGGGGCGCTTGAGCTCAGTCAGGTCATGCACCACCTTGCGAAAAGCCACGGCCCCGCGATACACCTTGCCCACAGCGCCTTCGGCGCAAGAGAC
>CAZBKX010000819.1:0-2618 GCA_964492535.1 uncultured Rhodoferax sp.
TTGCCGCGGTCATACGCGAGGCAATCCCGCTTGCGCCAGCCTTCAATCGTGTCCCACCAAGCGCCCAAGGCATTGCCATCGGGCTTGACTGCGCCTTCCCTGATCATCGCGATCATTTCAGACAATACATCTTTGACATCGCCCACGATCGGGATGTCAACCTTCACCCGCTTGGAGATACTGGAGGGGTCAATGTCGATGTGGATGATTTTGCGTTCGTTTTGCGCAAAATGCTTGGGGTTGCCGATCACGCGGTCATCAAACCGGGCGCCAACCGCCAACAACACGTCGCAGTGTTGCATAGCGTTATTGGCCTCAACCGTACCATGCATGCCCAACATACCCAGAAACTTCCGGTCACTGGCGGGATAGGCGCCCAAACCCATCAAGGTGTTGGTGCAGGGGTATCCCAGCATGTCGACCAGGGTGCGCAATTCGGCCGAGGCGTTGCTGAGCAGTACGCCACCACCGGTGTAGATGTAAGGCCGCTTGGCTGCCAAGAGCAACTGAAGCGCCTTGCGGATCTGGCCGCCGTGGCCTTTTCGAACCGGGTTGTACGAGCGCATCTCCAGCTTGTCTGGGTAGCCTGTGTACTTGACCTTTTTGAAGGAAACGTCCTTCGGGATGTCAACCACCACGGGGCCGGGACGTCCGGAGCGTGCGATGTGAAAGGCTTTCTTCATGACATCGGCCAGATCACGCGCGTCCTTGACCAAGAAGTTGTGCTTGACGATCGGGCGGGTGATGCCGACGGTGTCGCACTCCTGGAAGGCATCGAGGCCGATGGCGTGCGTTGGCACTTGCCCGGTCACGATCACCATGGGGATGCTGTCCATGTAGGCGGTGGCGATACCCGTTACCGCGTTGGTGACTCCGGGGCCTGAGGTGACCAGTGCCACGCCAACATCACCAGTGGCACGGGCATAACCGTCAGCAGCATGAACTGCTGCCTGCTCATGCCGAACCAGGATATGCTGAATGGTGTCTTGCTTGTAAAAAGCATCGTAAATGTGCAGTACGGCACCGCCGGGGTAACCCCAGATGTACTTGACACCTTCAGCTTGAAGGCATTTGACGAGAATTTCGGCTCCGCGAAGCTCTTGATCGTTCGACGTTTCGGTGTGTGCTTTTCCTACTGCAGCTGCAGCGGTAGCCGAAACGATTTCGGCCATTGATATTTCCATGATGAACCTTTGTGAATTTCTCTAACGAAAGACCTTGGGTGCTCCTTCGCAGACACTTGTGGCGTTGCGTTGGAACTTGAGGTCAAGGCCATGGACACAGTGATTTTTGCGCCGGACCAGAACCCGTTTGCCTTTTGATATGCAAGCTGGATTATCGCACTGCAGCAATCAAATCAAGTTGGGGCGGCGAGAAATACGCACATCGAATGCCATAATCTGCCGAAAAGTGCCGTGAGAAACAGGTTTTTTATGTCAAAACGGGACAATCAGACCTCACGGCCGCTCTAAGGCATGAAACCTCTTGGCAACTGAACGAGAACTTTCGGATTTTCTAAAAAGCGTGGAAAAACGCGCATTCAAGCGGTCGATCTATCACGTTCGAAACGAAGAATCTGCATTGGACATCGTGCAGGACAGCATGATGAAACTGGCACAGCATTACGGGGAAAAACCCGTTGACGAGCTGCCCATGCTCTTTCAGCGCATTCTCTCCAACTGCACACTTGACTGGTTCCGGCGACAAAAAACCCGAAATGCATTATTTTCAAATCTCGGTGATTTCGAATCGGGGGACGGTGACGGAGACTTCGATCTTCTTGAAACTTTGAACGTGCAAAGCCACTCTATTCAACATGAGAGTGCCGAGAGTTCAACCGAGAGAACGCAAACCTTGCGAGAGATCGAACATGAGGTTCAGGAACTCCCCGTGCGTCAACGGGAAGCGTTTCTGATGCGTTATTGGGAAGAGTTAGATGTTGCAGAGACTGCTGCAGCAATGGGTTGCTCTGAGGGCAGCGTCAAGACACACTGTTTCAGAGCCGTTCAGGCACTGCGCAAAGCATTGAGTGCAAAGGGAATATCACTATGAATACAGGGCGTCACAAAAAGGGGCTGAATGACCAGGATCATTTTGGCTTGTTGGTTGCAGTGCGTCTGAATGGGGCAACCGAGGATTTGCCGCACGACATTTCAGAGCGGCTACGCGCTGCACGGGTGAGAGCGGTGGCCGCACGGAAGGTGACCGCAGTGAAAGCCGCACCCTATGCATCCGCAAGCAACGGCACGTTATTGATGGGCAGTGAGCATTTGGGCGGTTGGGGTCGTCTGGCAGCTTTTGCGCCATTGGTGGCTCTTGTTTTGGGTCTGATATTTATTTCAATAGTGCAGGATGAGAACCAGGCCAACGAATTGGCCGAAATTGATGCTGCCATCCTGACCGATGATCTCCCGCCCTCTGCCTATGCTGACATTGGTTTTACGGAATTTGTCAAACTGAAATCGGAAAAAATCAACAATTGAAAACACCACGAACTTCCCTCATTGCACTTGGCCACGACAGCGCAAGGCTCGTTCGTTCATCAACGCAGCGGGTGGCGGTCAGGGCTTTGATCGCCTCAAGTCTGATGGCTTCAATGGTGGCAGCGCAGGTGGCGC
>CAZBKX010000820.1:0-1897 GCA_964492535.1 uncultured Rhodoferax sp.
TAGCCTTGGGAGATGCACTTCTCAGGCGCGGTGACCATCCAGTCTTCGTGACCTTCCTTGGGTGCCGTGAACGGGTGGTGCACGGCCGAGTAGCGCTGCGCCTCCTCATCGAACTCGAACATCGGGAAGTCAACCACCCACATGGGGCGCCAGGCCTTCTCAAACAAGCCATTCTTCTTGCCAAACTCGCTGTGACCGATCTTGATGCGCAACGCACCGATGGCGTCGTTGACGATCTTGGCCTTGTCGGCACCAAAGAAAATCAGGTCGCCATCCTGTGCGCCGGTACGCGCCAAAACCTCGGCCAATGCCTTGTCGTGAATGTTTTTGACGATGGGGCTTTGCAGGCCATCCCGGCCTTTGGCCAATTCGTTGACCTTGATGTAGGCCAAGCCTTTGGCGCCGTAAATTTTGACGAACTCGGTGTAGGCATCAATCTCGCCTCGGCTCAAGCCACCGGTTTCCCTTGCACCACCTGGAATGCGTAAGCCAACCACTCGGCCGCCCTTCATGGTGGCCGCTCCTGCGAACACCTTGAAATCGACGTCCGCCATCACATCAGTCAGTTCAGTGAACTCCAACTTGACCCGCAGATCCGGTTTGTCCGAGCCATAGCGGTGTGCCGCCTCCTGAAAAGTCATCACCGGGAACTCACCCAGGTCCACACCCAACGTGTTTTTGAACACCGTGGTGATCATTCCCTGGAACATGTCCCGGATTTCCTGCTCGCTCAAAAACGAAGTCTCGATATCAATCTGGGTGAACTCGGGTTGACGATCCGCGCGCAAGTCTTCATCCCGGAAGCACTTGGTGATCTGGTAGTAGCGGTCATAACCGGCCACCATCAGCAACTGCTTGAACAACTGGGGGCTTTGAGGCAAAGCAAAAAAGTGACCGTCATGCACCCGACTGGGCACGAGGTAGTCACGAGCGCCTTCAGGCGTGGATTTGCCGAGCATGGGGGTTTCGATATCGATGAACCCATTGGCATCCAGAAACTTGCGCACTTCCATGGACACGCGGTAGCGCAACATCAGGTTGTTTTGCATATACGGACGGCGCAAATCCAACACCCTGTGAGTCAGGCGTGTGGTCTCGCTCAGGTTCTCATCGTCCAGTTGGAAAGGCGGTGTGACCGACGGATTAAGCACGATGAGCTCATGACACAGGACCTCGATCTTGCCGCTTTTGAGGTTGTCATTGGTCGTGCCATCCGGGCGGGCGCGCACCAAGCCCTTGATTTGGATACAAAATTCGTTGCGAATGCCTTCAGCCGTTTTGAACATCTCGGCACGGTCCGGGTCGCATACCACTTGTACGTAGCCTTCGCGGTCACGGACATCCACAAAAATCACACCACCATGGTCACGGCGACGGTTGACCCAACCACACAGGGTCACGGTTTCGCCCAAAAGGGTTTCGGTCACAAGACCGCAATAGTGAGAGCGCATGGCCATAAAAAACTTTCAAAGCCCGCCAAAAAAGGCGGCACGGTTATGAACAAAACTATTTTTCAGCCAGAGGCGGCGACGGAGCCACTGAGCCCATGGAAATCACATACGTCAGTGCCTCGTCCACACTCATCTTCAATTCAATGACATCAGAGCGGGGCAACATCAAAAAAAAGCCACTGGTCGGGTTGGGCGTGGTGGGCACATACACACTCACAAAATCGCTGCCCAAGTGACTCGCCACCTCACCGCCGGGCATCCCGGTCTGAAACGCGATGGTCCAGACCCCTGCACGCGGATACTGAACCAGCATGGCCTTGCGAAAGGCATTGCCATTGCTCGAAAAAAGAGTGTCAGACACCTTTTTCACGCTGTTGTAGATCGTCTTGAAAACTGGTATTTTCGTGAACAAACGCCCCCATTGCCGGAGCCACCATCGCCCCGCC
>CAZBKX010000821.1:0-3164 GCA_964492535.1 uncultured Rhodoferax sp.
CCTCATGCAGTTGCGCTTCACTTCGCTCACTGTGACCAGCTCGCGGCGGGACTTTCACCCGCAGGTGTGCGCCCATGCCGGGCGCACTCCAACAAACGGTTCAGATCGTGGCTTCGCACGATCTAACCTTACTCGTTAGGCTTTACATCTTTTGGGCCAACAGCGTAGTAAAACCCGGGCTTTCTTCATAGACAGGAAGAGCCCGACCAAAGAACATCACACGTCAAGCGTGTGCAGCCCTCAGCCTGAAGGAGAATTCCTGCAGCGCAGCGATGCCACTGGCTTCCGCGCGGTGACACCAGGCTTGTAGATCAGTGGCGAGTTGCTCGCGGGTGTGCGAACGGTTCAGCCACAGTTGGCGCAACTCCTCACGCATGATGACCATTTTGTCCAGCACGGGGGAGGCAGCGCGGGCCAGCGCCAGCTGGGACGCCATTGCTGCCGGCACCTTGTCGGCATCGCGATGCATCCAGCGCTGGGCTGCCTTGATCACGGCGGCGTCTGCGCTTCTGGCCTTCATGACGATCATCTCGTTCTTGAATGCCCGGCGCATGTCTTTGGCGTACCCGGCCATGATTTCGTAGCGGTTTGAAATCAGCGCTTCCAGTGTTTTTTCGTCTGCGACCATTCGTACCTGGCCCAGTGCCAAGCGAGGCGGCGTCTTCTTCACTTTGGCCAGACCCACTGCTTTCATGAGGCGGATGTACATCCAGCCGATATCAAATTCGTAGGGTTTGACCGACAACTTGGCCGACGTCGGGTAGGTGTGGTGGTTGTTGTGCAACTCTTCACCCGCAATCAAGATGCCCCAAGGGGAAATGTTGGTACTGGCGTCGGCCACCTCAAAGTTGCGATACCCCCAAAAATGGGCTGCGCCGTTGATCACTCCAGCCGCCATCACGGGCGTCCAAGCCATTTGCACGGCCCATACGGCGAGTCCTGCCGCGCCGAACAGCAGCAGGTCAATCACCAGCATCAAAGCCACGCCCAAGGCCGAACGGCCTGAATACACGTGGCGTTCAAGCCAGTCATTGGGTGTGCCATGGCCATAGCGCGACAAGGTGTCGGTGTTCAAAGCCTCTGCGCGGTACAACTCATAGCCTTGAAGCAACACGGTTTTGATGCCATGCACATGCGGACTGTGGGGATCTTCAGCTTGCTCACACTTGGCGTGGTGTTTTCGGTGAATGGAAGCCCATTCCTTGGTGACCTGGCCGGTCGTCAACCACAGCCAGAACCGGAAAAAATGAGAAGCCACCGGATGCAGATCCAGCGCGCGGTGAGCTTGGTGCCGATGCAAGAACACAGTCACGCTCACCATCGTGATATGGGTCATGGCCAAGGTAAAGAGCACCATTTGCCACCAAGCCAATTGCCAAAAGCCCTGCGCCAACCAGTCGATGACAGCACTCAACCCAGCCCAATCAGGTAACAGCATATTTGATAAAAATTCCGCAACGATTGTTGATAATTCTCAAATCGAACCTTCGCTCGACCGATCAGCCCAAGATTCTAGGCTTTTGGGACACGCAGCGCGCCTGACCGGGCAGCTTCCTCAGTTTTTTTGCCAGACGGCAGCGAAAAAACCGTCCGTCTGATGGCGGTGCGGCCACAAACGCAGGTAGCGCAAGCCGTTCTCGCCCCCGCTACACAAAGAGGCAGCGCCCTCTACCTTCAGACCACTGAGAACTTCACCCGCATCCAAGGGCGAGAACTCCTGATTGGCATCGGAAAACGCCTGGGCCACAGCCTCGTTTTCCTGAATCATCACGCTGCAGGTCGCGTAGACCAAGCGACCGCCCGGCTTGAGCAACCGAGCTGCGCTCTGCAAAATGGCAGTCTGGGTCCCAGCCATTTGCTCAACCGAGGCCAGCGATTGACGCCACTTGAGGTCAGGGCTGCGTCGCAAAGTGCCCAAACCCGAGCAAGGCGCGTCGACCAGCACACGGTCAATCTTGCCGGACAACCGCTTGACACGCTCATCCCGCTCATGGGCGATAGCCGCCGGGTGCACATTGGACAGGCCACTGCGTGCCAAACGGGGCTTCAAGGCATCCAGCCGGTGCGCTGACGTATCGAAGGCGTACAGGCGACCGGTGCTGCGCATACCAGCACCGATCGCCAGGGTTTTACCGCCGGCACCCGCGCAAAAATCCACGACCATCTCGCTGCGCTTGGCGTCCAGCAGCATGGCCAGCAGTTGCGACCCCTCATCCTGGACTTCAAAAGCGCCCCGGGTGAAGGCGTCGAGCTTGTTCAAAATGGGCTTGCCAGCAATGCGCAGGCCCCAAGGGGAATAGGCCGTGGGAACCGCCTTGATACCTGCTTGAGCCAGTTCTTTTTGCACATCGGCACGTTTGGCATTGAGCGCATTCACGCGCAAGTCCAGACCAGCGCCCAGATTGAGGCTTTCGGCCAATTGCCAAAAATCGTCGCCCAGCTGGTCTTTGAGTGGTTGCACCAGCCAGTCAGGGAGGTTGTGACGATGACGCTCCATCAGATCAGCCACATTGATCTTTTCGCATTGGTCCAGCCAGTTGATTTCCTGATCGGTCAAGGCACTGCGCAGGAAATCGCCCGGGCCATAAAAGCCCAGAATCGCCAGGCGCCGCTCCTTGGGGCCGCTGCCAGAGGGGGCAAAGTGGTCAAAAAGAAGCTTTTTTCGCAGCACCGCATAGACCGTTCCGGACAAGGTGGCGCGCTCGCGCGGCCCCAAACCGCGGTTGTCGCGGAAAAATTTGGAGACGACCGCATCGGTCGGGTGGTCGAATTTGAGAGTGAGGCGGACGAGTTCAGAACAAACGTCAAGCAGGGCTTTTGGGTGCATAGCCTACCATTGTCCCATGACTGATGAAACACTTCCCCCGCTCACCCCCACCCGCAAGGGCCAGTACCGCCACTACAAAGGCCTGCGCTATGAAGTGATCGACACGGTGCGTCACAGCGAAACACTGGAGCCAATGACGCTTTACCGCGCTTTATATGGTGAGCAGGGCCTGTGGGTGCGCCCGACAGCCATGTTTGAAGAAGCCGTCCTGATTGACGGCGTATGGCAGCCGCGGTTCACCTGGCTTTGCGTTTGAGTCACTGATCAACGTGCTCCAGCGTACCGACGCGTCACGCCGCGCTGCTTAGAGAGAATCAGACAGGGCGCTGCACACCCG
>CAZBKX010000822.1:0-3566 GCA_964492535.1 uncultured Rhodoferax sp.
CTGCTGGACATGAAAGACCTGCGCGCCATGTGCCAGCTGATTGGCGACAGCGCCTCAAGCTTCACCACCGAATACGGCAACATCAGCGCCGCCAGCATTGGCGCCATCCAGCGCGGGCTGATGCAGATTGAGTCGCAAGGCGGTGATCAGTTCTTTGGCGAGCCCATGCTCAACATCGAGGACTTCATGCAAACCGACGCCAATGGGCGCGGCGTCATCAATGTGCTGGCAGCCGACAAGCTGATGAGCGCACCCCGGCTGTATGCGACCTTTTTGCTGTGGCTGCTGAGCGAATTGTTTGAGACTCTGCCCGAGGTTGGCGACCTGGACAAGCCCAAAATCGTTTTCTTCTTTGACGAGGCTCACCTGCTGTTTGCCGACGCACCCAAGGTGCTGCTGGAGCGCATTGAACTGGTGGTTCGTCTCGTGCGATCCAAGGGTGTGGGCGTGTTCTTTGTCACCCAAAACCCGTTGGATATTCCAGACTCCGTGCTGGCCCAGCTGGGCAACCGGGTGCAACACGCCTTGCGCGCTTTCACACCGCGCGATCAGAAGGCAGTCAAATCAGCCGCGCAAACCATGCGCCAGAACCCGGCTTTCAGCATTGAGGCCGCCATCACCGAGTTGGGCGTGGGCGAAGCGCTAGTGAGTTTTCTGGACGAAAAAGGCCGCCCCGGCATCACCGAGCGGGTGTATGTGCTGCCGCCGGCCAGCCAGATCGGACCCATCACACCGGCGCAGCGTCAGGTTTTGCGGGATGAATCGATCGTAGCGGGCGTCTACGAGAAAACCCTGGATAGAGAATCGGCTTTTGAGAAAATCAAGCTGCATGCCCAAGCCCGTATGGAGGCCCAAGCTGCGCCCACAGCAGGCACAACGCGATCTAGCGGCTCCGCCACGGCGACGAGCGGTGCCCCCGCGCCATCGTCTGAAGGTGGCGGCCTGCTCGACTCGCTGGGTGAGATCTTTGGCGGTGGCCCGCGCCGAACGCGCGCCTCTGCGGGGGAGCAGCTCATCAAAAGTGCCGCCAGCTCCGTTGGTCGTGAAGTGGGTCGACAGATCATTCGCGGCGTGCTGGGCAGTATCTTTGGCGGCAGCAGACGCTGAGCCCGAGCGCCACACGCGCTTTTTTTCTGATTTTTTACAAAGTAACCCATGAACACCCCCTACATCACGCCCCCCCAAACCCATTTAATCACCCACCCGCTGGTACAGCACAAACTGACGCTGATGCGCAAAAAAGAAGCCAGCACCAACAGCTTTCGCACCCTGCTCAATGAGATCAGCATGCTGATGGCCTATGAAGTCACGCGCGACACGGCCATGCAGGACGTTGAAATTCAGACCCCGCTGGAAACCATGACGGCCAAAGTCATTGATGGCAAAAAACTGGTGTTGGTGTCCATCCTGCGGGCCGGCACCGGCATTCTGGACGGCATGTTGTCAGTGGTGCCCGGCGCCCGCGTGGGCCACATCGGCTTGTACCGCGACCCGGATACGCTGCAACCGGTGGAGTACTACTTCAAGATGCCCAAAGACATGCAGGAGCGCGACGTGGTGGTGGTCGACCCGATGCTCGCTACCGGCAATTCGGCCGTGGCGGCGGTCAGTCGGCTCAAACAGTTGAACCCGAAGTCCATCAAATTTGTGTGCCTGTTGACCTGCCCCGAAGGCATCAGCACCTTTCACAAGGCGCACCCGGATGTGGCGATCTACACCGCCGCCATTGACCGCCAACTCAACGAGCACGGCTACATCCTGCCCGGCCTGGGTGACGCCGGAGACCGGATTTTCGGCACCCAGTGATTTTTTTGTAACAAATCGGCCGCTAAGGAAGCTCAGCATCAATCCACCAAAAAAAAATGTGTCTTTGATACCCCGCTGCACCGTGAGTTTGCCCAGCTGGAAGAGTTTGGTCGCCTGCCGGATGAATCCACCATTCTGAGGTTTCGACACCGGCTGGAGAAGCACAAGTTGGCAGAACAAATCCTCAGCGTTGTCAATGAACTCTTGACGCAATGCGGGCTACTGCTCAAGGCCGGCACCGCCGTGGATGCAACCCTGATCGCAGCACCCACCTCCACCAAGAACAAAGACAAGAAACGCGATCCTGAGATGCATTCCAGCAAGAAGGGCAACCAGTGGTACTTCGGCATGAAGGCCCACGTTGGTGTGGACGGCGAGTCTGGCTTGGTGCGGGGCATTGAAGCCCTCGGCAACCAGTCGCTCGGAGGATTCAACGTGCGGTTCTCGGCCGGCAACCACGTGGGTCCCAGCTTTGTGGAACTGTCCATGCTTACATGCGACGGGCGCGTTCGCACCTGAAGCCTCCCGTTGGGCCGCCAAGGCAGGGCAATCGCACCTAAATGAATAGCACGCCAGTTTTCAAAACGGTCTCCATATATGCCGGATCCCAGCCCGCACGGCTGCGCTTGTTTTTGAGGCCGACTTTCAAACTGGTCTCGCGTTTAAGCTGGGTCAGCGCAAGGCGTCGTATACACGCCAGGTTCGCAGGCCCTTCATCCTTTCGAACTTGGCTGGCATCCTCGCCAAAGGCCACATCCAGCGACCAATGCAACTCGTTCTCCACCGCCCAGTGGCTGCGGATGGCTTTGCCGATACTCTTCGCGCCTGCGCTCAAGGGCAGGCTGCTGATGTAGTAATGAGTTTCCTCGCTGGTCTTCTCGCCGATCTGACGTGTGCGCCGCACCATGGCAAGGGTTTGCAGCTTCGTCCAGTACTGGGTGGCCCGCAACAGATACTCTGGCACTTCCATGAGCCAGTGCTCCCGGCTTTCGATGCGACCGTGGTTGTTGGTCTGTGCGTTCTCCCGGCTGTAGCTGTACGTTTGTTGGTCAAAGTCGGCTGCATGATTTTTTTGAAACCAGGAGGCGACCTGTCGGTGCAGATAAGGATGGTTGGACTTGAGGTTGAGCACGTAGTCGGCTTGCGCGTCGACGATGGCTTTGGTGATCGTCTTTTGACACCCCATGGCATCAATGGTGACGATGCAGCCTTTGAGGCTGAGCAGCTTCAGCAGTTCGGGGATGGCGGTGATTTCGTTGGATTTCTTGTCCGTTTGCACCTGCCCCAGCAGCATGCTGTTCTGACACGCCCAAGCGCTCACGATATGCAGTGGGGACTGTTTGCCATTGTGAGAGCCGCGCAGGCTTTTGCCATCAATGGCCACCACGCCTTCGATTTGTCCGGCTATGCTTTGCAGCCACTCGATGCATACTTTCTCCAGCACCTGGGAGTCCAGTATCTGAAAGACCCGCCCAAAGGTGTCGTGCGAAGCGATTCCGTTGGGCAATTTCAAGAAGGTTGAGAACCACTCCCGTTTGGCTTTTCCAAACTCCACCACGCCCACCCAATCATCGGCGCCACCGATGACCGCGCACAGCGCGATCACCAGAATATCCATCAATTCGTGGCGCTGTGTGCGTTTGATCCGTGGGTCGGGCACTTGCCCCAAGTGTTCCAGCAAGCTTATTCCTGTACTCATCAACTGTTCTGTTCCAAAAACTGCGAAGGCTATAGTTTCCTCAGTTTTGGCACAACAGCGT